>CAZUVY010000037.1:0-25875 GCA_964623905.1 uncultured Faecalimonas sp. | reverse complement strand
CGGGATAGCTCAGTTGGCTAGAGCACACGGTTCATACCCGTGGTGTCGCTGGTTCGAATCCAGTTTCCGCTATTAGAAATATGGGATCATAGCTCAGCTGGGAGAGCACCTGCCTTACAAGCAGGGGGTCACAGGTTCGAGCCCTGTTGGTCCCATTACTAGAAAAACTAGTACATAATTCAATATGGCGGGATAGCTCAGTTGGCTAGAGCACACGGTTCATACCCGTGGTGTCGCTGGTTCGAATCCAGTTCCCGCTACTTAGAAGAACATCTGGAAAGATGTTCTTTTTTTCTATAGTAGAAAAATGGAGCAGGAAAGCTGAAAAGATATCAGCTATTCTGCTCCATAATTTTACGTTCATTTACATAACAAAACAGCGAGCATGCCAGGAGACATTGTGCCGGCCAATAATTATAAGAACACAAGATCCAAGTAATGCGGCTGCTTTGACCAAACATATCAATTGCCAGCATCACATCCGAGAACCAGAACATCACACTTCCTAAAAGAAGCAGTATTCGTGAGGTACATTTTCTTTTTGTGAAATTTGAAATTGCTTTTCCGAGCATACATGCAATGATCACAGCATATCCAAGCAGTAATTTCTTGATAAATGGATCTTCAATTTGAATGTAAGGTGTACCAGTCACCACGAACAAAGAAATGAGTGCAATCGGAAAAATAATGTAGAGATCCTTTTTCGTAAATTTTTCTAAAGCATAAAATGCAATCAGATAAAAAACGTGTCCCATAGCAAAGAATAAGATTCCAAATATGAATGCAACTCCAAGCAATACATCAGCGCACATACCAAAGAAAAGTCCCAATTCGATTAAAACCAGAAAGCGAGACAGTTTGAGTTTCATTTTCTGGGCATAGATTAAATTGAATAATCCAAGGATTACAAACCAAGAGCTTGTCATACCTTTGAGCCATAGTCCGCCATGAATGTCATAGCACACTAAACAAATAATGGCGCAAATAAAAAGAAAAATATTTCCGTAGTAAAAAGATTTTTTAATTTTGTCTGTCATAAAATACGAGTCCTTTCAAAAAAATGAATTCAATAAATTTTACAATAAGCTTTTCGGAAAATCAAGAAATAGAATATTGTTTTGGGAATTATTGACAAACGATAATTTTGTGATATACTCAAAGTATAAATTATCGAAAAACAATAATTTTCGGAACTTGAAATGGAGGTAGTTTTTATGAAGAATAAGAAATTTTTAGGAATACTCATCTTGGAAGCAATTTCCTGCCTGCTGTTTTATTCCTTGCAGGCAAATTTTCCAAACCTGTTTTCTGCGGTGATCGCATTTCCATTTGAACAGATAGGATTTGGATTACGCAAGCTGTCGTTATCTGGAAGTATGGGAAATGTTTTCGCAATCATCATTTATGTAATCGTTTGTCTTCTTCCTGTGGGCTGCTTTTGCTGGTTAAAAAAGAAGAAGAAAAAAAGAAAGATCGACTGGCTGTTGCCGGCATTGAGTATTCTCCTGTTTGTCGTGATTTATTATATGATCAATCTAGGATTGTTTGGTGAAACAGTATCAGGAATGGGAAAAATGCTGCTAGGTACTACATTCTATTCTGTGTTTATTGGATATCTGATCCTGAGAATTTTAGAAAAATGTGTATCGGCAGATAAAAAATGGCTGCAAAAGGGTCTTCGTATTTTACTTCATATGGTGATCATCTTGCTTGTCTATGTGGTGTTTGGAGAGTGTTTTGGATCACTTCCATCCACGATCCAAAATCTGCGAGAAGCAAATAGTATATCAAGCGATGGGCTGGGATTCTTTTTCGGAGAGATAGATTTGACTGCTACCTATATTTTCCTGGTATTGCAGAGCATTGTAAATGCTATTCCATATCTGCTTGATATCGCAATCCTTTTCCTCCTGATCCGTATGATGGATGAGATGGAAAAAGATCAATATTCAGATATCACGGTGGAAATTTCAGGAATACTTTCTAAATTATGTATCAAGGCGCTCGTCATTACAGTGAGTTCCAATATGGGATTAAATGTATTGCAGCTGATCTTCCACGAAAGCCTGTATCAGATCAATGTGGTCGTATCATTGCCGATCGTTTCCATTGTACTTGTTCTGGCAGTGCTTTTGATGGCAAGATATATCCGTGAAAATCAGAAACTCAAACAAAATTATGATTTGTTTGTTTAAGAGGTGATAGATGTGGGAATCAGGGTTTGTCTGGAAGAAGTATTGAAAAAACGCGGTATGACATCCAAAGAATTGTGTAAGCTGGTGGAGATTACAGAAGCCAACTTGTCTGTACTGCGAAGTGGGAAGGCAAAAGGTGTGCGTTTCCACACGATCAATCGCATCTGCTATTATTTGCAGTGCGATGTAGGAGACATTTTAAAATTTGATGGGAATTTGGAGGAGGATGCAGATGAAGAATAGAAAAAGTTTCATAGCAGTTTTAGTATTAGGACTTATGTTTTTGATCAATGGATGTTCTTTGGCAAAGGAAGATGCAGGAGAAAGTGCTTCGCAGGATCGTATGATCGGAGTGGTTATCACAAGAGAATCTGTGGATCTGTTTGATATGGATGCTTTTCTGGAAGACAATATCGCAGAGGTTGCAAATGGTAAAGACATTACGCTAAATGATACAGAGTCATATCAGGGAAGAATTTATGCAACAATAGAAAAGCATGGAAGTACAGAACCTTCTGATTGGGAGTTTATATTTGAAGGAATCGACGGCATGAATTTCTTTACACCAACTATGCAGCAAGAAGGGGAAGAACCATTCAGAATGACTGAATTCAGTGACGCAATCTGTGATGCTCATGTAGAATATTCTATTTCAGATACAGAAGATAAGCTAGCGTTATCTGGTATGGTTTATGCAGAAGTGGAAGAAGGCATAGAAGAATATACACTTTATTGTAATCCGGTTTATCAGACAGAAGAAGGCGATATCTATATGGTTGCTGGAGATGGCGGTATCCTTGTAGGAACAGAAGGTGGAATTAGTAATGAGATGTCGATGTCCTTTGACGTTAGCACAGATGTTGTAAAAGACGGAGTAAGTAAAAAAGAAAGTGCATCTGTAGATATTGGGTTTGCTTTGAAATATGAACCTGAGAAGATTACATTTTATCAGATGAACGAAGCGCATCAGATCGTTGCATCCGAAGAATATACGCCGGGAGAAGTGCCAGGAGTATTGGAAGCGGAAGAGGAGACAGCATACATTTTAATTGAAACAGAATGTAAGGAGCTTGGAAATGAACGTCTGATCACACGTGAAATTTGTGAAGAACAGCAAGGAGAAGAAACTTATATCAATACGTTGTGTGCAGGGGAAGGCGGTATGCTGATACAGCAAGATACCTTCGTTGTCTGGCCGGAATCATAGAATATACGATTTAACAAAAGAATCCTGTTGCAGATGCAGCAGGATTTTTGTTACTATAATAAGAAAGAAGATGGTTCTATAAATCATTTAGGAGTAGGAGAAAATTATGAGAGTAGGATTAGGATATGATGTTCATAAATTAGTAGAAGGAAGAGACCTGATCATGGGCGGCGTGAACATTCCATATGAAAAAGGTCTTTTAGGACATTCAGATGCAGATGTTTTACTGCATGCAATCTCAGATGCGCTTTTGGGAGCAGCGGCTCTTGGGGATATTGGAAAGCATTTTCCTGATACAGACCCAAAATACAAAGGTGCAGACAGTTTAAAATTGTTAGGACATGTGGGAAAACTTCTGGAAGAAAACTTATATGTGATTGAAAATATTGATGCGACGATTATTGCACAAAGACCCAAGATGGCACCACATATTCCAAAAATGAGAGAGAATATTGCCGGGGTTCTGGGACTTGATGTGGATCAGGTGAATGTAAAGGCGACAACAGAAGAAGGACTTGGTTTTACTGGAACGGGAGAAGGAATTTCTTCACAGGCAGTATGTCTGATCGAAAAAATTACAAATTATGCAAGCGTAGTAGTGGCTGATGAAAATGGAATGAAATGCGAAGGCTGCGGAGGCTGCAAAAAACAATAAAGGACGGTAATAGAAAGCTGCACAAATTAGGAATTTCCCAAAAGTTTTCTAAATAAAGTGGTTTGAGGTTGACAAAACACAAGATTTTGAATAAACTGATTTAAAGATACAGGTAAAGACTAGGAACGAAAAGAGTAGTATATTTGGAACTGACAGAGAGGGAATGTCACCGGCTGAAAGCAATCCCAAGGAAAAGATATATGAAGTGCATTCGGGAGTCGAACCGGCGAAAGTGTAGTAGCTGGTTACGGAAGCACACGTTACGTGCATCGAGTGAAGAAATAGATATTTCTTTATTAGAGTGGAACCGCGGATATACTTCGTCTCTAAATAGATAGAGACGAAGTTTTTTTATACCATTAAAGGAGGAGCATATGAAAGTTTATAACACATTATCAAAAAGAAAAGAAGAATTCGTACCATTGGAAGAAGGCAAGGTAAAGATGTACGTATGTGGACCTACAGTTTACAACTTTATCCATATCGGTAATGCCAGACCAATGATCGTATTTGATACAGTAAGACGTTATTTTGAATACAAAGGATATGATGTTAACTTTGTATCGAATTTTACAGACGTTGACGATAAAATCATCAAGAAAGCAATTGAAGAAGGTACAACTTCTGATGTGATTTCCAAGAGATTCATTGAAGAGTGCAAGAAAGATATGGCTGGTATGAATGTAAAACCAGCAACAAAGCATCCATTAGCAACAGAAGAAATCGATGGTATGATCGAGATGATCCAGAAATTAATTGATGACGGTTTTGCATATGTAAAAAATGGAACTGTATATTTCCGTGCAAGAAGATTTAAAGATTATGGAAAACTTTCTCATAAGAACTTAGATGAATTACAGTCAGGCGGACGTTCTCTGTTAGTAACAGGAGAAGACGAAAAAGAAGATTCGCTCGACTTCGTTTTATGGAAACCGAAAAAAGAAGGCGAACCAGCTTGGGTATCTCCATGGTGCGATGGACGTCCAGGATGGCATATTGAGTGTTCTGTAATGTCTAAGAAATACTTGGGGGATCAAATTGATATTCATGCGGGTGGCGAAGATTTGGTATTTCCACACCATGAAAATGAAATTGCACAAAGTGAAGCTGCAAACGGAAAAGAATTTGCAAAATATTGGATGCACAACGCATTCTTAAACATTGACAATCGTAAGATGTCAAAATCACTTGGCAACTTCTTTACAGTTCGTGAGATCAGCGAACAATATGACTTACAGGTGCTTCGCTTCTTCATGTTAAGTGCACACTACAGAAGCCCACTCAACTTCAGTGCAGATTTGATGGAAGCATCAAAAAATGGTCTTGACCGTATCATTACAGCAGTTGCAAACTTAAAACACTTATTAGGTGCAGTGACAGTTGAAACATTAAAAGAAGACGAAAAAGCATTATTAGAAAAAGTAAATGAATACGTAGCTGGATTTGAAGCTGCAATGGAAGATGACTTTAACACAGCAGATGCGATTTCTTCTGTATTTGAACTTGTAAAACATGCCAATACAACAGCAAGTGGGGAAAGTTCAAAAGAATATTTACAGGGATTATATGATATCATTGTGAAATTAGCAGATGTACTTGGAATCATCGTAGAAAAAGAAGAAGAACTTCTTGCAGAAGATATTGAAGCTTTAATTGCTGAACGTCAGGCTGCAAGAAAAGCAAAGAATTTCCAAAGAGCAGATGCAATCCGTAACGAACTGTTAGAAAAAGGTATTATCTTAGAAGATACACGTGAGGGTGTAAAATGGAGAAAAGCGTAGGATTTGAATTTGATTCCTATATGCAAGAGATTTTTCAGATGGAAGAGGTGGATATTCATACATATTCACCTCTTACATTGGCGTATATAGGGGATAGTATTTATGACTTGATCATCAAAAGTCTTGTGATAAATCAGGGAAACAAGCAGGTTAATAAGCTGCACAAAGAGACGAGCAGTTTCGTGCAGGCGTCAGCACAATCACTTATGATGCGTGCGATGCAGGAACATCTGACAGAAGAAGAACATGCAGTCTACAAGCGAGGACGTAATGCAAAATCAGTCTCACCTGCAAAGAACCAGTCCATCACGGATTACAGAAGGGCAACAGGATTTGAGGCTCTTTTAGGTTATTTATATTTGAAAAAAGATTGGAAAAGACTGCTGGATTTGGTGAAAATCGGGCTGGACAGCATTCAAAAGGGAGAAGAATAATGAGCGAAGAAATGAAAGTAAAGAGTCTTGTGATTGAAGGACGTAATGCGGTGATTGAGGCATTCCGTTCAGGAAAACCAGTGGATAAATTATTTGTACTCGATGGATGCCAGGATGGCCCTGTCAGAACAATTATCCGTGAAGCAAAAAAGCATGATACAATTATAAAATTTGTGACAAAAGAGAGACTGGATCAATTATCCGAAACAAAAAAACATCAAGGTGTTATTGCATATGCAGCAGCTTATGAGTACTCAGATGTGGAAGATATGTTTGCGCTTGCTGAAAAAAGAGGAGAAGATCCATTTATCATTTTACTGGATAATATTGAAGATCCACACAATCTCGGAGCGATCATCCGTACTGCCAATCTTGCAGGGGCTCATGGTGTGATCATTCCAAAGCACAGAGCGGTTGGTCTGACAGCAACAGTGGCAAAGACTTCGGCAGGTGCATTGAACTATACACCAGTTGCTAAGGTTACAAATCTTGCAAAGACAATGGAAGAATTGAAAGACCGCGGACTTTGGTTTGTCTGTGCAGACATGGGCGGAGAGACGATGTACCGTCTCAATCTGACAGGCCCGATCGGACTGGTGATTGGCAATGAAGGAGAAGGGGTAAGCCGTCTCGTAAGAGAAAAATGCGACTTTATCGCATCGATTCCAATGAAAGGTGATATCGATTCATTAAATGCTTCTGTTGCGGCAGGGGTATTGGCTTATGAAATCGTAAGACAACGTTTAAAATAAGATGAACAATCGTTATGATACAATGACAGATGAGCAGCTCATCCGAAAATTGCGTGAGGGTGACGCTGCCATTACAGATTATATTATGGACAAGTACAAAAATCTTGTGCGCAGGAAGGCGAAAGCGATGTATCTGCTGGGCGGAGAGAATGATGACCTGATTCAGGAAGGAATGATCGGGTTATTCAAGGCAATCCGGGATTATGATCTGGAACAGGATGCATCCTTTTACAGTTTTGCGGAGCTTTGTGTGTCAAGACAGATGTATACGGCGATTAAACTGTCGCAGAGACAGAAGCATATGCCGCTGAATTCCTACATATCTATATATGAACAGGGAGATACATCGTCAGATGAGAAGCAGCAGCCATTGATTGATACGATTCAGGCAGAAAAAAGCAATAATCCGGAAAAATTATTTTTGGATAAAGAGTATTTTACAATGATGGAACAAAAGCTGCGTGACCGATTAAGTGACCTGGAGAGCAGGGTTTTGTATTTGCATTTAAATGGTGAGAGCTATCAGAATATTGCGCGATTATTGGATAAAAGTCCAAAGTCAATTGACAATGCACTCCAAAGAATTAAAAATAAGGTAGCGGCACTGATTGCGGAATAGACTTGACATTCTGCAAAACGTATTGTAGTATGATAAAGGACTGTTTAAAACAGTAGGCTACTGTGGCGCAGCAGGTAGCGCACATCCTTGGTAAGGATGAGGCCGGCGGTTCAAATCCGCTCAGTAGCTTTTTATAGGATAAGGAAAATGCTTAGAAATTAACATTTCTAGGCATTTTTTATTTTGCAAAAAACAATCCTGATTATTTTACACTTTTTCCTTATAATTTGGAATTTTGGATTGGGCGAGAGGTGAAAAATGCGGATAAAAAGTAACATAGGCAGGAAACATTTTTTGGAAAAAATTCTTGTGTTAATATAAGCCCATCAACAAGAAAAAAGAGGTGTAAGAAAATGATAAGCATAATAAAGAGAGAGTGGATACGACTGAATAAACAACCAAAAGTGATGGCAACAACCTTTTTGATGCCGTGTTTTCTGATCGTGTTAGTGATAGGAGTTCTCTTTTCCGGAATACTGGAAGGGGATTCACAAAATATCGCGATCGTTGCGGAATCGGCAAAAGTAGAAGCGTTTGTTAAGAAAACGGAAATATATGAGAACATTTCATTTTACAGAGAGAGGAATGAAGAACTGAATACTCTGTACGATAAAGGCAAGATTGGGGTAATCATAGAAATAGGATTAGATGAGAAACAAGTGCAATTGCAGTATGATTCGACAAAAATCTCTTCAAGCGATCTGTTGATAACAGCGCAGGAAGTGATCAGCGATCTGACATTATACTTACAAGATGAAGCAGTATATGAAATAGTTTCAAACAATCAATTGGATGTTTTAGAGCAGGATATAAGCTCGATTGTGGAGCGAGAAGAGGCACGATTCAAAGTGATCGTCAGTGTTTTAGCAGCAGTATTGATCTTTATCGTGGGTCAGCCGCTAGCAAACTTTGCCATTGACTCTTATGTTGGAGAAAAGGAAAGAGGAACATATGATTCCATCAGATTAAGTGGTATAGAAATCTCACAATTTGTTTTAGGAAAAACAATCTTTGCAGTAATGGTAGGCGTGATATCCTGTGCACTGCAGATCATAACGATCATAGTGGCGCTCAGATACTTTGAAGGAAGTTTCGGAGTAGAACATTACGTAGACAATACATGGATGATGATAATCACAATCGTATTGACTGGAAGTATTAGTCTGGCACTGCTGGTTGCGGTACTGATCTATATTTCTACTTATTTTGAAAATGTAAGAGATGCAGGAACGTATGCTTCCATTGGCGTTCTGGTAGTTACTTTATTATCACAACTGAGTAATGTGGTGGATAAGTCAGTATTGGAGTACATTCCATTACTAAATATGAACCAGTTGATCTTAAAAAATGCACATGGTTCAGCCAGCATGTTACCTTTGCTGGTAAGTGTGATATTTGGAATGGGAATCGTAATGATCCTGACACAGATGTCAGTTCAAAAATTAAAACGTGAAGAAATGTAAGAATAAAGGAGAAAAAGAAAGATGATTAAAATAAATGGTTTATCAAAAAGATTTACAGATAAAATGGCGGTAAAAAAAGTGAATTTTCAAATCGAGGAAGGTGAGATCTTTGCACTGTTAGGACCAAATGGTGCAGGAAAAACAACAACGATGAGAATGTTATCTACATTGCTAAAGCCAACGACAGGTACTATTACAATTGATGACTGGGATACACAGAAGGATGCAAAAGAGATAAAAAAGAACATTGGGTTCTTGACTACCGAAATCCGCTTGGACGGACAGTTTACACCGAATGAATTGGCGGCTTTTTATGGAAAGCTTTATGGTCTGGACAAAAAGACGTTGGAGGAAAATAAGAGAAAGTTATTCGATTATTTTGATATTACACAAATCGCAGACAGAAGATATGAAACTTTTTCAACAGGAATGAAACAAAAGACATCCATTGCAATTTGCTTAATACATGATCCAAAGACCATTATTTTTGATGAACCTACAAATGGTTTGGATATCCTGACGCAGAAACAGGTGGAAGATTTTCTGCTGCTGGAAAAGAAAAGGGGCAAGACAATCGTGATCTCTACTCATATCCTGGAGGTAGTGGAAGCATTGGCAGACAGAGTAGGCGTGATCATTGATGGACAGAGTGTTGCCCAGGGGACAATGGACGATATCATAATGTGTGCAGGTGCGAAAGATCTGAGAGAAGCGTTTATCAGTTTGTATGAGAAATATCACGAAGAGGAAGAGATGATAGAAGAAAAGAAGACAAAGAAGAAGTTCGGTTTTCTGTGTTAGGAGGAAAAGAAAGACTATGAGTATTATCAGTACAATTGCAAAGCAAGAGATTTTTAAAGTATTTAAAAATAAAAAAATGTTAACTTCGATTTTCTTTATGCCAGTGGTGATTCTGATTGCGATGTTTGCTATGACATCGATCGGGATGGAAGAATCAGAAGAATCACAGACATATCAGATTTACTTTCTGAATATGCAGGTGGCAGAACAGGAAGTGGAGACAGAGGATATGACACTGCAGTTCATATCAGATTCAGCAGCATCCTATGAAGAGTTTCGGGAAGGATATCAGATTTCTGAAAATGATATGGTAATAGAACTTCGAGAAGAGGAATTCCAGATTTATTACGATTCGCTCAATAGTTCCGCAAAGAGTTTGCTGCCAATGATAAAGAGCAGTATTTTGAAGCCTTATATTGAGGGGATGGTTCTTGCAGATCAGGGAATCGTGAAAGAAAATTTTGAAATAGTTACAGAAGATACCAGCAGCGAGCTGGAGAGAAAGAACAGAACGGTGTCTTTACTGCTTCCATACATGATGATCATCATTTTATTTATGAATCTGGTGAATGTGGTAGGAGATAGTATTGCGGGAGAAAAAGAAAGGGGAACACTGTCCAAACAATTGCTCTCTCCAATCGATAACAGTCAAATGATCTTAGGGAAACTCCTTGGAACAACAGTCATTGGAATGATCTCGAGTACAGTATTCTTTGCAGTACTCATGGGAGGATCTTACGCAGCAAACGCATGGTGCGGCATAGACCTTCTTGGAATTGGAGACATGACTTTAGAAGCAGGCCAGCTTGGAATTATGTTTTTAGGTTTTACCTTTATTTCAATGGTATTTGTAGCAGCGATTGCTTTAATGAGCAGTTTTGCAAATACAGTAAAAGAAGCGACAAGTATGTCTCTGGTTATTTACTATCTAGTGATTATTGCAGCATTAGCCACAGGGTTTAGTGTGGGCGAAACTCCTAAGATTGCATATATGATTCCAGTGTATAATTTCTCGGTATTTATGCATAAGCTTTTCATTGGATCTGCCGATATGGTGAATGGTATAATTACAGTTGTTTCATTAGTGGTTACGTTTGGCGTATTGACAGTGGCGGTAATTTTGAATTTCAAAAGAGAAAAAGTGATTGTTGCATAAATCTGAAAAACACATATAATAAAATTCGTACCATATCCGTATATAGAGATTTGAAAAGCGAAGGTACAGTAAGAAACGAGAGGAGAAATGGATATGTCTTACCAGGTTGCTTTTTGTGATGATGAAATATTTCAGATAAAATTAAATAATTTGTATATAAAGGAAATAGCATCAAAGAATGGGTACGATTTTGAATATCATGGATTTCAGGCGGGAAAGAATTTGAAAAAGTATTTAACATCTCATCATTTGGATATCTTATTTTTGGATATTGATTTGGGGGATGAAACCGGAATAGAAGTAGCAGCATGGATTGCGCAGAATTATCCTAATGTAATTACCGTTTTTGTAACCGGGCATCGAGAATTTGCGGAGGAAGCATTTGAAGTAGAAGCTATGGGATATCTGGTAAAACCTTATGATATCAGTAAAATGGAGAATGTGCTAAAAAAGGCAATGAATCTTTTACAGAATAGTCAGAAGGATAACAGAAACACAGAAATTGTAATCACAGATGAAAATATTAAAAAGAAAATAGATTGTCGCGAAATACTTTATATTGAACGAAAACAGTCAAAAAGTATTATAAAAACGCAGCAGAAAGAGTATCAGGTATATGAAACAATTACCTCTCTTTGTGAGAGGATTGGAGAATCCTTTATCCGCGTGAATCAAGGTGAAGTAGTGAATCTTAACATCATAAAAGAGATAAAAGGGAATACGGTATATCTGAAAAATGGAAAAGAAATGTCGATAGGAAGGACTTATCGAAAAGAGGTGTTGGCAAAGTATTTCGGAAAATAGCATATAAAAAGATGTAGAAAGGGGAGTTTGTTATGACAATAGAATTAGCAGAGAATGATGTTGAACTTTATAGTCTATTGGACAACATGCACAAAGGCGAAATTGTTCATATAACATGTAATGATATGGACAAGAGAAATAACTTGATTTCCCTGGTAGGAAAAAAGAAAAAGATAGATATTATAGATATAGAAAAAATCAATTCTAATCTGACCGTAAAGGATTATATTGTCTTCTATACTATGGTGACAAGTGTATATCATGACAACACCATCGATGAATTGACATCACTCTTCATACAGAATGAGATGGAATATATGCTGGATACTATGGTAAATGCTTTAAGTTATATTGAAAAAATAAAAATCAGATGTATCGCTGCTTATATGAAACAGATAAATTGTCTAGTGGGGAAAGGATTATTGGATGAATTAGAGCAGAATCAAAAAGAAGAATTCGTCAAGTTTCTGGAAGAAAATTTTGTAAAAAACTATTGCTTGTGTTTGTTGTTCGACAAAATACAGTAAGTATAAAGAATAATTTTTACGTGAGGCGCGATTGCAAAGTAATGTTTACTTTGTCCGCGCCTCCGCGTTTTTTTGAGCTGTTGTTAAACTTTTGGAAACGGAATCGAAATAGTTACGTGAAATTGATCATCAACAGAAAACTGTACAGTTCCATGATAGGATTCCACAACAGAGCAGATATTTTGGGTTCCGATACCATGGGTAGTTTTGTTTTCTTTTGTGGTAATCAGTTTACCGTTCTTGAAGACTGGTACAACCGAATAGGTGTTATCGCATTGTATATGTAATTGCTGATTTTCCTGATACATGGAAAAATAAATGTATGGGCTGGTATGAGAAGAAGATGCCTCGATAGCATTTTCTAGTATATTTCCGATCAAAGTACACAAGTCTCTTTCCGAAAATGGTGTTGTACTGGTCCGAATTTCTGTTTCAAAGCGAATGCCAAGTTGAGCCGCATTGCTGATCTTACTATTTAGTAATACAGAAAAAACTTTGTTTTCAGGAAAATAAAAATTATTAGCAACAGAGAGTTCCTGGGTAATGGAAGCAAGGTATGCTTCCATGTCATCATAAGCCTTTACAGATAACAGACCCTGTAGAATAGACATATGGTTATTCATGTCATGTCTGAGTGAACGAAGATTTTCCACAACTGAAGTCATATCGGAAGTCAGTTTGTATTCCATTTCCGCCTGCTGTAGTTTCAAGGATACATTTAAAAACTCGTCTGATTTTCGCATGACCTTTTGCAGCAGGTAGATAGAAAGTACGGATATAACGAATAGCACGCAAAGTGACAACACAATGGCAGTGTTAATATCCAGAAAAATGGAATTGTGATAAAATAAGTATGCAATCAAAGCAAAGTAAACAAAATCAACCAAAATGATAGTAACTATTTCCCTGGCGAAGCTGGAAAAGAACTTTGTATTGGCGTATTTAGAGCGGATGAACCATTTTACAATCATAAAAAATAAGATACGTGACAAAAACATCCCGAGAAGGTAAGAGGACTTTGTTGTTATTGCAGCTTCAAATGGGACATTTGTAATCCATAATGCGATTGGTATTGCAATCAATTCGCAAAGGGCTAGAAGAAGAAAGGAACCGGTTACCCAGAAAGTCCTCCGAATAATGGAACCGGAATGAATCATGATCAATGAAATACAACAAGTTAGCATTAGAAATAGTTGTGTCGGATATGATGGAAAAAAGTCCGGCAAATACTGAGACAGCATAAATAAGATATAGGAAAGCAGATAAACAGGGAAGACTTTGTTTTTCGAAAAACGAAAAGTGAGTTTGTGGTTTAATAGAATATAAAGCACATATAGATCGAACATAGAAAAAAATGCGCTTGAGATTAGTTCAAATTCATATGTCATAACGTTCTCCTTATTATTAAGTCTATTAGACAATATAGTATTATAAATTATTTTTATTGTCAATAAAGCGGGTTTTTGCTTAACTTTTTTATCTGGTCTTGTTCAAAGAAACAATTTGTGGTATCATTACAAGATAATGTAAACGATTTAGGAGGCACCTATGGCTGAAATAGAAAAAGTTGTAGAAAAAGAAGTAGTTTCTAAGAATTTTATAGAGCAGGAGATTGAAAAAGATTTAAGAGAAGGCGTGTATGACACAGTAGTTACAAGATTTCCACCAGAACCAAATGGATATCTTCATATCGGTCATGCAAAATCGATCTTATTAAATTATGGATTGGCACAAAAGTACAATGGTAAGTTCCACATGCGTTTTGACGATACAAACCCTACGAAAGAAAAGATTGAGTTTGTAGAGTCAATCAAAGCAGACATTCAATGGCTTGGTGCAGATTGGAAGGAAAATTTATTCTTTGCTTCGGACTATTTTGAAGCGATGTATGAATGTGCAGTGAAATTAATTAAAAAAGGAAAAGCTTATGTATGTGATCTTTCACCAGAAGAGATTCGTGAATACCGTGGAACACTTACAGAACCTGGTAAGAACAGTCCATACCGTGAACGTACGATCGAAGAAAATCTTGATCTATTTGAGAGAATGAAAAACGGTGAGTTCGAAGATGGTGAAAGAGTACTTCGTGCGAAGATTGATATGGCTTCGCCTAATATCAACATGCGTGACCCTATCATTTATCGTGTGGCTCATATGACTCACCATAACACAGGTGATAAATGGTGCATCTATCCAATGTATGACTTTGCTCATCCTATCGAGGATGCGATTGAAAAGATTACGCATTCTATCTGTACATTGGAATTTGAAGATCATAGACCGTTGTATGATTGGGTTGTAAGAGAATGTGAATTTAATCCAGCTCCAAGACAGATTGAATTTGCAAAATTATATCTGACAAATGTTGTTACCGGTAAGAGATATATTAAAAAGCTTGTAGAAGAAGGAATCGTGGATGGATGGGATGATCCAAGACTTGTTTCTATCGCAGCACTCAGAAGACGTGGATTTACTCCAGAGTCTTTAAAGATGTTCGTAGAACTTTGCGGCGTTTCAAAGAGCAACAGCTCAGTTGATTATGCGATGCTTGAATATTGTATTCGTGAAGACTTAAAGATGAAACGATCACGTATGATGGCAGTATTAGATCCAATCAAACTCATTATCGACAACTATCCAGAAGGACAGGTTGAATATTTGGATGTAACAAACAACATGGAAAATGAAGCTTTAGGTTCAAGAAAGGTTCCATTCTGCAGAGAATTATACATCGACAGAGATGACTTTATGGAAGAACCACCTAAGAAATACTTCCGCTTATTCCCAGGCAATGAAGTTCGTCTGATGCATGCATATTTCGTGAAATGTGAAAGCTATGTAAAAGACGAGAATGGCAAAGTAACAGAAATTCACTGTACTTATGACCCAGAGACAAAATGTGGAACAGGATTCACAGGACGTAAAGTAAAAGGTACAATTCACTGGGTACCAGTTCCATACGCAACAAAAGCAGAAGTACGTCTCTATGAAAATATTGTAGACGAAGAAAAAGGTGTATACAATAAAGAAGACGGTTCGTTGAATTTGAATCCAAATTCACTGACTGTTTTAAAAGAATGTTATTTAGAACCAAGTTTTGATGATGCAAAAGCATATGACAGTTTCCAATTTGTAAGACACGGATATTTCTGTGTAGATGCAAAGGACTCAAAACCAGATGCATTGGTATTTAACCGAATTGTATCATTAAAGAATTCATTTAAGTTACCAAAATAGACCAACGATGGGCGAAAGACATTCTTTCGCCCTTTTACGTTGAATAGAATCTATGTTAGACTGAAAAAAAGGAAGTGATTAACTAATTATGAAGATACAGCAGCCAGTAAAGAAAGCGAAAAAAGGGTTTGTGAACGTTATTTTCAGTCGTGTTACCATTATGGCAGTATTGCTTTTGGTTCAGATAGTGATTCTGATAGCAACGCTCACGCACCTAAAGGACTATGCTACATACATATATGCAGCTTTGATGGTTTTAGAAGTGGTGTGCGTTATCTATATTATCAACAGTAAGAGTAATCCGGATTTTAAAATCATGTGGATCATGCTGATCTTTGTGCTGCCGGTATTTGGCTCTGCCATGTATCTGTTTATGAAGATCATGCCGGGCACTGGGTTTATGAAGAGAAGACTTTCTGATTTAAATACAGCCACAAAGCCATATATGACACAAGATGAGGAGACACTGGAATCGCTCCGAGTTTCAAAACCTGCGAATGCAAACCTTGCACATTACCTTAGCAAACAGCTCTCTTTTCCCGTGCATAGAAACACATCTGTAAAGTATTTTCCATCAGGAGAAGCAAAGTTTGAAGAGATGAAAATCCAGCTTCGAAAAGCAAAAGAATATATCTTTTTGGAGTATTTTATTGTAGAAGAAGGAGAAATGTGGAATTCTATTCTCGATATTCTGGTCGAAAAAGTAAAAGAAGGTGTAGAAGTCCGTTTTATGTACGATGGAATGTGCAGTATGATTCAGCTTCCATACAATTACGATAAACAGATGAGGAAACTGGGAATCAAGTGCAAGATGTTTAGTAAGGTACGTCCAATTCTGTCGTCTTATCAAAATAATAGAGATCATAGAAAGATTCTGGTAATTGATGGTAAAGTAGGGTTCACTGGAGGGGTTAATCTTGCGGACGAATATATCAATGTAAAAGAACGATTCGGACACTGGAAAGATACGGCGGTCATGTTGGAAGGAGAAGCGGTACAGAATCTCACGATGCTGTTTTTGCAAATGTGGAATATCACACAGGTACGTGCAGACGATTTTACAAAATACTTAACTCCAAAATCTCTGGATTTCAAGCGTGAACTGGGATATGTACTCCCGTACGGAGACAGTCCGTTCGACAATGAGATCATTGGAGAGCAGGTATATTTTCATATCTTAGACCATGCAAAAAAATATGTGCACATTATGACCCCTTATTTGATTCTGGACAATGAGATGTTAAATACACTGACCTATGCTGCGAAATGCGGTATCGAAGTGATTATCATCATGCCACATATTCCGGACAAATGGTATGCCTTTATTCTGGCAAAGACCTATTATGAAGAATTGCTTAGAGCCGGTGTACAGATTTATGAATATACACCTGGATTTGTACATGCAAAAGTATTTGTATCTGACAATGATACAGCGACTGTAGGAACAATCAACCTTGATTACCGAAGCCTGTACCATCATTTTGAATGTGGTACATTTATCTATAACAATCCGGTGGTTTGGGAGATTGAAAGGGATTTTCAAACTACTCTTGGTAAATGTGAAAAAGTGACGATCCTGGATCTGCGTTCAAGAAATTTCGTGGAACGAGTTTTAGGGCGCATTTTGAGACTGGTTGCTCCATTGATGTAAAAAAATGTGTAATGCAATAAAAAAATATTTTACATCACATTTAAAATATAGTATAATTCTCCTGTGATTCTTGAAAGATTCAAAAAAGAAATTTTATAATAAACAGTGAAAGATGGGAGACGATCACATGGAAAGAAGAGTAGGAACAATTTCAAGAGGTATCAGATGTCCAATTATCAGAGAAAATGATAACCTGGCTGACATTGTTGTGGAAAGCGTATTAGGAGCAGCAGAAAGCGAAGGATTCGAATTAAGAGACAGAGACGTTATTTCTGTTACAGAATCAATCGTTGCTAGATCACAAGGAAACTACGCATCAGTTCAAGCTATTGCAGAAGATGTAAAAGCGAAACTTGGCGGAGAAACAATCGGCGTGATTTTCCCAATTTTATCAAGAAATAGATTTGCAATCTGCTTAAGAGGTATTGCAATGGGCGCTAAAAAAGTGGTATTAATGCTCAGCTACCCAAGCGATGAAGTTGGTAATGCATTATTAACTTATGACCAATTAGATGATGCAGGCATCAATCCATACAGCGATGTATTGACATTAGAAAAATATAGAGAATTATTTGGCGAAAACAAACACGAATTTACAGGTGTTGATTATGTAGACTACTATGCAAGCCTTATCAAAGAAGCTGGCGCAGAAGTGGAAGTAATCTTCGCTAACAACCCAAGAGTAATCTTAGATTACACAAAGAATGTATTAAACTGCGATATCCACACACGTAAGAGAACAAAACGTATCTTACTTGCTAATGGTGCTGAAAGAGTATGTGGATTAGATGATATCCTCACAGCTTCAGTAAATGGAAGCGGATGCAACGAAAAATATGGTCTTTTAGGATCTAACAAATCTACAGAAGACACAATCAAATTATTCCCAAGAGAATGCTTTGATTTAGTTGAAAACATTCAAAAACAAATTTTAGACAAAACTGGAAAACACGTTGAAGTTATGGTATACGGAGACGGTGCTTTCAAAGATCCACAAGGAAAGATTTGGGAATTAGCTGACCCTGTAGTATCACCAGCATACACAGCAGGTTTAGTAGGAACACCAAATGAATTAAAATTAAAATATCTTGCAGACAATGACTTTGCTGACTTAAGCGGTGACGCATTAAAAGAAGCAATCTCACAGCGTATCAAAGAAAAGAATGACAATCTTGTAGGTGACATGGCTTCTCAAGGTACAACACCAAGACAACTTACAGACCTTATCGGTTCCTTATGTGACCTTACAAGCGGTTCAGGAGATAAGGGAACACCGGTTGTATTAGTACAGGGATATTTTGATAACTACACAAACTAATTGCATAGTGAAACATTTTAAGAGCTGTCGCATTAAGTGCGGCGGCTCTATTTTTATAGTTTAGGAAATTAGTCTCTCAGAAATTATTTCCTAAACATATTAAATCCGTTCATGGTCAAAATATGCAGTTCATGGTCAAAAATATGCAATTCGTGGTCAAAATGGAGCCGCTGGGCATTAAAATAATTCCCAAAATATGGATGATGGGTTATAATGGTCGTATGGCTGGAGAAGGTACATAGACTTGGAGAACGATAAATGATAAAAATTGCAATTGTAGATGATGACAAGAGGATATTGGATTTTATAGAGACATACATTTTAGAAGAGTGTAATTTAGACGAAGATATAGAAATAGCAAGATATGAAGATGCAGAAGTATTTTTACAAGTGATACAGCAAGGTGTAGAATTTGATGTCTTGATTTCTGATATTGAGATGCCGAAAATGAGTGGGCTTAAACTGGGAAAAACAGTAAATCAGCTTTGCAGTCATACATACATTATTTTTTTGACTTCTTATTCACAGTATGCTGCTGAAAGTTACACAATAGAAGCATATCAATACATATTGAAAAGAGATTTAGAAGAAAGATTTCCCAGTGTTTTAGAACGTTTGCTCAGAAGAATCCGAAGAGAAAAAAGGCAATATCGAATGATTGGAACGCCGACGAAGAAAGATACTGTTTATTACAGGGATATCGTTTATATATGTAAAGAAAAGGGTGCTAAATATGTAAAGTATGTAACGATGCAGGATGCTTATAAAGAAAGAATTACTTTAAATCAACTGATTGAGGAATTGCATAGTGGTGAGTTTGTTATGGCAGACCGAAGCTATATTGTAAATATAAATCATATAGAAAGTATGCATGGAAATGCCATCTGTATGGATAACGGTGAACAAATTATCAGCAGCAGGTCGCAGTGTAAACGAGTAAAAGAACAGATTAATTTGTACAGAGGGAGTTTAGAATGAGTGATTTGATGTTGCAATTTGTGCAGGCACTGATATCTGTGTTTGAGATATGGCTTTGCAATCAATTCTTATTCGCAACAGTAATTGAAAAAGAAACGTTGCGAAAGAGGGAAAAAGTTGTTTTGTGGCTCAATGCATTGGTATTGGGAATACTTCTATCTATAAACAGGAATATTATATATTATTCGGCAGGCATGTTGTATATTGTTATAGGAATAAGTTGCTTGATTGCCATGTATGTGGAAAGAAGTAAAAAAATATTGGTAACAGTAGTAGTTGTATTATATCATATGCTGCTGACTTTATTTGATTTCTTATTTGCCTTTGTCAGTATGATTTTTTTGGGGGCAGAGTTTGAACAGGTTGTATTTTGGTACACAATCTCCTGGTTAAGATGTGGTTTATATGCCTGTTCACGTGTATTGATGCTGTTATTTCTGATTGTTATAAAGAAAAGAAGCAATATGAGGCAAAATATGTATGAGTTTCAAAATATATTAATTATAACAGATATTGTCATGCTTGTTTTAGTGAGACAATACCATTATAAGTTAGTAGAGCAGGCAGGCGATGCACAAAGCATGTTGGGGAGAACGACTTCTGTTTCGCTTTTGGCAATTATGTTTGTAATATTTTTTATTGTAATAATACTTTTGGCGAATAGAATAATACAAAAAGAAAATGAGTTGTTACTTGTAAGAGACGAAATGCTTCGGCAAAACTATCAGGAGCTAGAATATCGGTTGGAGCAGACAAGAGGCTTAACCCACGATATAAAGAATCATTTTTTGATATTAAAAGAATATGAGAAAACGAAAAATTATGAGGCGATTCATGATTATCTTCAAGAGATGGAGAAAAATTACGAAGACGTTGCTGTATATACATGGACTGGAAATCGAATTGTAGATTGCATTTTAGAACAAAAGAAAGAATATTCAAAGAAAAAAGAAATCCAGTTTCTAATCGAGGCGATTCCAATTAAAGAGTGGAAATTGAACGATAGTGAATTGTGTTCTGTATTTGGAAATCTTCTGGATAATGCAATAGAAGCATGTGAAAGAATAAAAGAAGACAGTCGGTCAATAAAAATACAGATTGAAAAGCATGGACGAATGATTTTTGTTCGGATTCAGAATACGATTGCTCAAAAGCCTCTAATGAAAAATGGAAGGCCTGTTTCCGATAAAACCGATAAGAAACTTCATGGATATGGTCTTCGAAATGTTGAAAGAATTATAAAAAAGTATGAAGGCGAGATTACATATCGAACCTCAAATAAAATGTTTGAAGTTAGCATAACTTTTTTTGAGTAAAAATAGAATGATATAGGAAGGGGGAGCTGTAAATGGATTTTCAGGCAAATAGCATCTATGCGGGAAATTTAATAATGGAACTCGACGAAATTACGAAAATCATTCCGGATGGAGAATGTGTGGAAGTTGAAGGAACTACTACAGAGAGATGCGTACCGATTTTAACTATTTATTGTTGTTAAGAAAGAACAGAATGTTGTGATGACATTCTGTTTTTTCGTGTAGTTTTGTGAAAGGTGAGAGAATGGAAAGAAGTTGTAGCTATTTATATGAAAGACAATATTTGGAGGAGGAATCTAAAGATAGGACACTTCCTTTGGAAAATTATTGGAGAAAATTATTGGGGGAGGAAGTGTTCGAGAAACTGCAAAAGAACAATGAAAATTTTGAGAAATATTTGAAACAAAATATCTATATTAAAGCAGAGGAAAAGATCAGCCATCTCAAAGAATATGTAACAAAATATAAAGGATGTAAAAAAAGAGTCAGTAGAGACAAGATATATTTTGCAGAATTTTATGGAGTTTTACTTGAGTATGGAAAAGACAGATTGAAGTGTACGATAAATCAAGAGGATATAACAGAAGATTTTCGGGAAGAATTTGAGTCGCAATTAATATGTTATTTGCAGGAAATCTGTTTACGAACATTGATTGTCAAGGTTCATCAATATGAGCAACTGGGGCAATTAAAGGGAGAGAATGAAAAGGAAAGATATGATTATTTTTGTAAGAAAATAATCGGAAGAAAGGAATTTCTTTTAAATCTTTTGGAAGAATATCCTGTTTTGTACAGATGTGTCAGCGAGACAATCGAGAAGACCGTAAATTATTATGCAGAAATTTTACAAGATTTTGAACTGGAAAAGAAACAGATAGAAGATAAATTTTACAACGGGAAAACAATCGGAAAAATTCAAAAAATTATAGGTGGACACTCTGATTTACATAACAATGGAAAGAAGGTAATGAGAATTTGTTTCGATAATGGATGTGAGCTTTTATATAAGCCACGTTCAATGGAAAATGAAAAAATATTTGCAGAAATATTGTGTTGGTTTGAAAAAGAAACGCAGATTACGCAGTATAAATACGGAATATTAGCGTATCCAGATCACAGTTGGTGCGAAATTGTGTCGTATGGTTCAAGTCATTCAATGGAGGAATTGAAAAATTATTATACTCGATTGGGAGTGCATCTGTTTTTGGCATACATGTTGGGAACAAAGGATCTTCATTGTGAAAACTTGATTGCAGTGGGAGAATATCCGGTTCTAGTAGATTTGGAAACGTTAACGAATATTAAATATAATCAGAAACGAGTAACTGCAAAAGATGAAATTTATTTTCAATTATCACAGTCTGTACTTTATTCAGGAATCCTTCCATTTTATTCATGGAATCACAGTGGAGGGGAAACCGACAGCAGTGCCATTCGAGGAAAAGGTGGACAAATATATCCTTTTAGAGTGCCTATTGTAGTAGATGGGGAGACAACAAAGATACATATTGCATATAAAAATCCAATATCGAAAGGAAAACAAAATCTGGCAACCGTTGAAGGAGAATTTTGGGAACCGATAGTGTTCAAGGATGAATTGGAAAAAGGATTCAGGAGTGCTTATAATGCAGTTTTGCGAAAAAAAGAAGAGGCTTTAAATCTTTTGAATAAATTAAAAAGTGCCAAAAGTCGGTATCTTTTTGCAGATACGCAGCGTTATGGAATGCTTTTATCGAGTTCATTTCATCCTGATTTATTGACTGATGGTGCCTTAAGAGAGATATTTCTTTACTCCATGTGGAAAGGGAGAAAAGCGAATGAAAAGAAAATTGTAGAAAATGAGGTAAGAGAACTTCTGAATGGGGATATTCCGTATTTTTATTTTGTTATGAATTCTAGGGATGTAACAAATATACGGGGAGAGACAGAAAAAGACTATTTTGAAGAGGCCCCTATAGAAATTTTGATGGAGAGGCTAAAAGACTTTAACGAAGCAGATATGGAAAAACAATGCTTGTATATGGAATGGGTATTGCAAACTGCTTGTAATAGTGAAAGAGATTATGTGAATACAGTGCATGAAAGTAAAAAATGGTCAAAGGTAAAAACTGAAAATGATAAATGGATAAAAGATACGGTGAACTCGTTGACGAATCAGATAGTGAAGCATGCAGTCTGGAATAAAACACGTACAGAAGTAAGCTGGTATTGTTTTCAATTTTCGGCATATGGAAAACAGACGTGGGATACAAAAGCAATGAATATGTATATGTATGATGGTCTTGCTGGGATGATTTTAGTGTTACATGCTTTGAAAAAAGTAGATGAGAGAAAAGTAATTTTAGAATTGTATCATGTTGTTAAAAGTATGCTGTTTCGTTATACAGAGGAAGGCAATAGAAACTGGACGGTGGTGAAAAATAAATTTGTGGGAGCATATGATGGAGAGGCGTCTATTTTGTATGCGTATCTGATCATGTATCAATTAGGAGAAGAAGAGTGTTTGGCATATGCAAAAAAGCATGCGCAAATTATTGAAAGACTAATAGAGTATGACAAAAAGTATGATTTGATTGCAGGAAATGCAGGAGCGGCACAAGTGATGATATTGTTCTACAAATTGACTCTGGATAAACAGTATCTGCATATAGCAGAAAAGGCAGTCGCGTATCTCGAAAAATCGGCAAAAAGGCAAAAAATCGGAATAGGCTGGGAAGTGGAAAAAGATATTTCGCCAATGGCTGGAATGGCACACGGAAACAGTGGCATTTTAGTTCCAATCATGCAATTGTGGGAATTAACTGGAAAGGAAGTGTATGAAAAATTGGCAGAGGAAGTTTGGAAATACGAAGATTCTTTATATGACTCCGAGTCGAATAATTGGAAAGATATGCGGGCAGAAGGAAAATATATAGACGATATAGGTGCAATGGCATGGTGTCATGGAATACCTGGTATATTGCTTTCAAGGCTTCTGTGTCTGGAAGTTACAGATAATTTAAAATGGAGACAAAGGTTAGAAAAAGATATTTTGAAAGCATATTACAAACTGGATCAATTCTGGAAAAGGGATAGTTATTGTATTTGTCATGGTTCTTTCGGGAATCTGTGGATACGAAACAGAGTAAAGAAGTTCTTAGGCGAAACAGAAGCTAAATGCAGTGCATACGAAGGATGTAATGGAATAGAGCTATTGCAGCAGGAAAAGCTAAATCCAGGATTGTTTAATGGGTACGGCGGAATATTATACTATCTGTTGTGTGAAGGCGATTTGTCAAAAATATTGGAGTTTTGATATACATTTTGATTTTGAAAATTCAGAATATGGTCAAAAAATGCAGTTAAAGGTCAGAATATTGATGTGAAAAGTGTGATAATGTATAATCAACGTATAAAATATTATTTGTAATGAAAGGACTGATACCAATGGCAATTTAGAGACCGAACAGAGCGAAAAACATTCTAAGATATTACACACAACTTTGACGAAGAAATATCATGAAAAAGTATATTAGAAATATGTCAAAAGTTCTTTGTGCTAGTATTGCATTGGCGTTTTTGATTAGTGGAAATGTAGGTGCTTATAAATATACAGGATTTAAAATGAGCAATCCAAGTAATATTAAAATTAAGATTAGTACTACAGTAGGAGCATATACCTCAGATAGTATAACATATGCAAAACAATGGGAGAATAAATGCAATGAGATAGGATTCTCGATTGTAGATTCTGGGGAAAATATATACTTCTATGGTGATTATGAGGTTAACAATGGATTATATGCAGCATCCACATGCAGAAATGATAGTGCTGTGATAACTTATCATAAACGATTTTTAGAGTTGGATGCAAGTCAAAAGAGAGAAACAATTGTTCATGAAGTCGGACATACTTTAGGACTAGATCATTGTCAACTTTTTAAAAACTCGACATCAGTTATGCGAGCAAACGGGTTTAATGGAAAAGCGTATCCATTATCGGATGATATTGCTGGTATATCTGCATTGTATTAGAAAGGAGAATTATTATGTATAGAAGATTATTTTTCGGGCTAATTATTGCACTATTCGTTTTGGGTGGATGTGGCAAAGAGGAAGCAACTCATTATAGTATAGATGCGAAAGGACCAGCGTATGATACATTAGAAGAGTTGGAAGAAGATTGTACTATTATTGTTCGCGCAATTAGAGAAGAAAATGAGGTACCTGTAATACAAATGGATAATGATATAATGGTTTCAGGCTATACTTTTTCGCAGGTGACAGTTAAAGAAGTATATAAAGATTTAACAGAAGAGTTGGTTGTAGGTGAGACAATTAGAATTTTGGAAAATGAAGTATACAACGAAGAAGAAAATATAATTTATCATGTTGCAGGATATAATATGATGGAAGTTGGTGAGGAATACATACTTTTTTTGACAAAGGATATGTATTATGATGAAAAACCATATTATGTGGCTTCCGGTGTAAATTATGGAACTGTCTCCTTGGAAGAAGATGGAAGGACAACTACATATTTAAATAGAAATGGAAATACGGTAAATGATTTTTCAGAGATGCAACCAATTTGGGATGCGGCGATAGAAAAATATGGAAATTAAAGAGTAATAGACTTTAAAGAGATAATCAAAAAGAAGGGTTTAGTTATGGGACAAGAATTGTTTTGCCCTATAATTTTTTATGAAGGTACGCGCTATTTGTCGTTTACTCTTTCTAATGCAGTGCATACGAAGGATGTAATGGAATAGAACTATTGCAGCAGGAAAAGCTAAATCCAGGATTGTTTAATGATTACGGCGGAATATTATACTATCATATTGGAGTTTTGATATACATTCTTTGATTGCGAGAAAAAAGTTCGGAATATGGTCAAAAAATACAGTTAAAGGTCAGAATATTGATGAATAAAGTGTGATAATGTATAATCCCATCTTTGACAGTTGGAGATAAGAAAACCAGCCAAAAACCCAGTGTTTTC
>CAZUVY010000036.1:0-26641 GCA_964623905.1 uncultured Faecalimonas sp. | reverse complement strand
TCAAACTGCATACCTTCTACTAAATCTAATTCTGTCTTCATTGTCTTAGATTCTTCGATTGTGATAACTCCATCGTTTGATACTTTTTCCATAGCGTCTGCAACCATTGCACCTACTTCTGCATCTCCGGCTGAAATAGCGGCTACATTTGCAATTCTTTCTTTACTTTCGATCTTACTGCTCATTGCAGCGATTGCATCTACTGCAACTGCAGTTGCTTTCTTCATACCTTTACGAAGTACGATTGGATTTGCTCCTGCTGCAAGGTTCTTCATACCTTCTTGAACCATAGCTTGTGCAAGTACAGTAGCTGTTGTAGTACCATCACCAGCAACATCGTTTGTCTTTGCAGCAACTTCTCTGATCAATTGTGCTCCCATGTTTTCGAATGCGTCTTCTAATTCAATCTCTTTTGCGATTGTAACACCATCGTTTGTAATCAGTGGTGCACCGAAAGATTTGTCTAATACTACGTTTCTTCCTTTTGGTCCGATTGTTACTCTTACAGTATCTGCAAGTTTATTCACACCTGCTTCCAATGCTTTTCTGGCTTCTGCTCCATATTTGATTTCTTTTGCCATATTAAATCGCCTCCTGAAATAAAAAATCTAATTTATTTAATGATAGCTAAAATATCATTTTGTTTTACAACAAGATAATTTTCGCCATCTAATTCTACTTCTGTTCCTGAATATTTGGAATAGATAACCTGATCACCAACTGATACAAGCATTGTCACTTCTTTTCCGTCCACGCATCCGCCTGGTCCAACTGCAACTACTTCTGCCTGTTGTGGCTTTTCTTTTGTCTGTCCAGGTAACACGATACCTGACTTTGTAGTTTCTTCTGCAACGATCTGTTTTAATACAACTCTGTCTCCTAATGGTACTAATCTCATATTTATAACCTCCTATTGATCTATCAATCTTTTTCCATTTTATTAGCACTCGACTTAATCGAGTGCTAACTTGAACTCTAGTATTAAAATATCACTATGTATTTTATTTGTCAACAGACTTTATGTTTATTTTATAAAATCCATTTTCTATTTCGAATTTTAAAATCTGACCATGTTCATCATAATAGCGGTCCCTTACTCTGCCCGTACAGACCATTTTATGCGGTTGTTCCTGCAAATCCATCTCTTCTGTCTGCTCGATCATACATTCATAGATCGCATCCAGGGAAATTTCTGGAAGAGAACCATTCTCTAAAATTAAATATATACACTCTTGCTTTATATCATACATCAAAATTTTGCATAAATAAGTTTTCTGATCGAGCATCGTTCCAACACGTAGAATCTTCTTCATGATCAATTCAACACTGCTGCCCTGTTTCATAAATGCCTCTTTCCCATGTAGCAATGAAAGGGCATCAGAAATCTGACCCCCTTCACACATGATTTTCTTTTGCTGATTTTATTTTAGTTTCTTTTTCTTGATTGCTTCCAGTTCATCGAAAATATAATCATTGATAACTTTGATATAAGTTCCTTTCATTCCCGAAGAACGTGATTCAATCACACCGGCGCTTTCAAATTTGCGGAGCGCATTTACGATTACTGATCTTGTAATTCCAACACGATCTGCGATCTTACTTGCTACCAGAATTCCTTCTCTTCCTTCTAATTCATCAAAAATATGAACAATGGCTTCTAACTCTGAGAAAGAAAGTGTACTGATTGCAGACTGTACAATCTGTCCTTTTCGAATTTCTTCTGCACTTTCTTCATTTACAGAACGCAGCATTTCCAATCCTACTACCGTAGTTCCATACTCACTTAAAATGATATCGTCGATCTCATACATGGCATCTTTTTTATAGATAAATAATGTGCCAAGTCTTTCTCCTGCAATATCGATCGGAGTCACGATTGCCTGATAGCCTTTTGCAACTTCTGTAGAGAATCCAAGTGTCTGAAGATTTACATTTTCTTTGGTAGATAAAATATTAAGTAATCGTTCATTCAACATCTCATCAATATGTGTTCCAACTTGATTCTCGATCAATTCACGAATCAATTCAACACCTTCACATTGTCCTACACCTAATACTTTTCCTTTTTTACTGACAACAAGTACATTTGATGCAAGAATCCCTGTCAAAACATCACAAATATCGTTAAAAACTACCTTGCTTGAATTGTTATTATGTAACAATCGATTAATCTTTCTTGTTTTGTCTAATAATTGTACACTCATCGTTCTGCCTCCATCATATGTTTTCTACGCTCTACAAGTAACATTTTTCAAATCTATTCACACAATACAAAGAATATCTCTGAAAAAACGTGTTTATATGTGTATATTATCATACAATTTCGATTTTTACAACTTTTGTTACTATTTTTGCGAATTTTTCAATTCTTTTGTACTTCAATTAATTTTTCTCTATGTCTTCTTTGTATCCGCACTCTGCATTTGCACAGCAAAGTTTGTTTCCTTTGACTACCATGTAGCTTCCACATTCCGGACATTTTTTCTCAACTGGCTTTTGCCATGACATAAATTCACAAGTTGGATGGTCTTCACAGCCAAAATATTTTCTTCCTTTTTTTGTTTTGCGAAGCACAACTTCTTTTCCACACAATGGGCAGGAAACTCCGATCTTTTCAAGGTATGGCTTTGTATTTCTACATTCCGGGAATCCAGGACAAGCAAGAAAACGTCCATGTGGTCCATATTTGATTACCATGTTTCGTCCACATTCTTCACAGATCACATCTGTGACTTCATCTTCAATCTTCACTTTTGCCTGTTCCTGTTCTGCAATCTCGATCGCTTCTTTCAAATCTGGATAGAAGTTGCTGATGACTGATTTCCATTCTACTTTTCCTTCAGCGACCATATCAAGAAGTCCTTCCATATTGGCAGTAAACGTTACATCTACAATACTTGGGAATGACTGCTTCATAATATTGTTCACCACTTCACCGATTTCTGTAATATACAGATTCTTGCTTTCTTTTGCAACATAACGTCTCGCAATAATCGTAGAAATAGTTGGCGCATACGTACTTGGTCTTCCGATTCCGAGTTCTTCCAACGCTTTTACGAGTGCGGCTTCTGTATAATGTGCCGGTGGCTGGGTAAAGTGTTGTTTTGACTCAAATGCTTCTTTTGTAAGTTTTGAATTCTTATCAATACTTTTTACTACTACATTATTTTCTTCTTTTTCTTCATCTGATTCCATATAGACTGTGCGGAATCCCTCAAATACAATCTTAGAAGTAGAAACTGTAAATCTATGTTCCTTCGCTGCAATCTTTACAGATGTAGTCTCATATTTTGCAGGATTCATTCTGCTTGCAACAAAACGCTTCCAGATCAACTGATAAAGACGGAACTGTTCTCTTGTCAACGATTCCTTAAGTGCAGCCGGTGTTCTGCTGATATCGGTTGGTCTGATCGCTTCATGGGCATCCTGAATCTTTTTGTTCTCGTCTGCCTTCTTTTCTACTTTTGAAACATATTCTTCTCCATATACATTTGCAATATACTCTCTTGCATTTGCATCTGCTTCCTCTGAAACACGAGTAGAATCGGTACGAAGATATGTGATAATACCGACAGTTCCCTGACCTTTGATATCCACACCTTCATATAACTGCTGGGCGATACGCATTGTCTTTTGTGTTGCAAAATTAAGCACTTTTGATGCTTCCTGCTGCAATGTACTGGTTGTAAACGGAAGCGGTGCTTTCTTTGAGCGTTCGCTCTTCTTTACATCCGATACTTTAAACTCTGCATCTTCTAAGTCTTCTACAATCTTATCCAGCTCCGCTTTTGAAGAAATCGAACCATGATATTTTGCAACCAGAGGTTTCTTTTCTCCCTCTACATTGAATCTCGCATCCAGTGTCCAGTATTCTTCTGGGATAAATTCGTTAATTTCCTCTTCACGATCTGCAATAATACGAAGTGCAACCGACTGTACTCGTCCTGCACTCAAACCTCTCTTTACTTTTGCCCAAAGCAGCGGACTGATCTTATAACCTACAATTCGATCTAATGCACGACGTGCCTGCTGCGCATCTACAAGATTCATATCGATTTCGCGTGCTTCTTTAATAGATGCTTTTACTGCATTCTTTGTGATTTCATTGAAACTGATACGATATACTTTTTTATCCTGTTTGTCCTGCAATTTTAAGGCAATCAATAAATGCCACGCAATCGCCTCTCCCTCGCGGTCGGGGTCAGTTGCGAGATACACTTTATCAGCTTTCTTTACTTCTTTTCTTAAAGCTGCAAGAATGTCTCCCTTTCCTCGGATTGTAATATATTTTGGTTCAAAATCGTGGTCAACATCAATACCCAACTGACTCTTTGGCAAATCACGTACATGTCCATTTGAAGCGACTACAACATAATTACTTCCCAAAAATTTCTTGATTGTTTTTACTTTTGCAGGAGATTCCACGATTACTAAATTACGTGCCATGTATAAATCCCTCCCTGGTAGCTTACGCTATTTTACTTTAACATAATAATTTTTTGATACTTCACCTATATATCCTCTTAGTTCTAAATCAACCAAAATGTCCAACATTTTCTGCACAGACAATCCGGTCATCCGACAAAGTTGATTCAGATTTTTAGGTTCAAAGTCGAGACAACTATACACTATATTTTCTTCACTTTCAAGCAATATTTTATTTTCATTTGAATTTTTTATGTTCATTTTGTGAAACATTCCCAAATCTTCCACAAAATCTTTCGGTGAAATTAAGATTCCCGCACCCTGTTTGATCAAATAATGACACCCCTTACTAAGCTCACTATGAACAGGTCCTGGAAGTGCAAATACATCTTTTCCCTGCTCTAACGCCATGTCTGCTGTGATCAGAGATCCGCTTTTTTCTTTTGCTTCCATCACCAGTACCACATCCGAAAGCGCACTGATCAGACGATTTCTTGCAGGGAAAAACTGAGCAAGCGGACGCATTCCAAGTGGCTGCTCAGAAATGATCCCTCCGTTTTCACTCAGTTCTTGATATAGCTGAATATTCTCTCTCGGATAGCAAACATCCACGCCACAGCCCAGCACACCAAAGCTGGTTCCTCCTGCCTCGATTGCAGCTCGTTGACTGACTCCGTCAATCCCGATCGCCATACCGCTGATAATCTGTACATTACATTTTGCAAGCTCCCTAGCAAATTCTCTCGCCATAGCAGCACCATATGGAGTACAGTTGCGGGCTCCTACAATCGCAGCCGAAAACTGATCTTCTTTCGGAAGTCTTCCTTTCACGTAAATTGCATACGGCGCTGATGTAATCTTTTTTAATTTATCAGGATATCTTTGGTCTTGAATCGTGATACATTCTGCTCCTTTTTTTAAAAGCTTTTCATACTCCGCATCTAACTTCCATTTTTCCACACTTTTCAAAATTTTATGACAAGCATCCTCTTCTTTTACAAACTTTTTTAACGCAGTTTCTTCTATATAATACAATTCTTTCGCTGATTTTACCTGAGATCGGATTGCTGCTTTTTGTTTGTTTCCAATCCCCGGAATATTTGCAAACCAGTACTCATATTTCATCAATGCTCTCCCCTTATCTTATTCGTATTCATCGTCCGATAACTCAGTGCTTCTCGCAAATGCGTCATTTCAATTTTTTCTTTTTCCTCCAGGTCTGCAATGGTTCTCGCAACTGTCAAGATCTTATGGTATTTTCGAATACTGAGTTCAAACTTATCAAATGCCTGACGCATCATTTGTTCTTCCTTTCCCTCAAGGAGACAATATCTCTCTACTTCTTTTGCAGAAAGCTGTGAGTTTGTCTGTATCTTTAATCCTCTATATCTCTCTTTCTGTATTTCACGTGCTTTTATCACTCTTTTTTGTATCTCTGCCGAACTTTCTTCTAGTTCGCCCCGACATAATTCATCATATTTCAGGCGTTCCAGTTCTATGCATAAGTCTATGCGATCCAGAAGCGGCTGGCTTATTTTCCCCATATAACTCTGTACCTGTGCCGGAGTACAGGTGCAGCGATTCAAATCCGGATAATTTCCGCATGGGCATGGATTTGTTGCCGCAATCAGAAGAAATTCTGACGGAAACTCATAGATGCCCTTCTCTCTTATGATCCGGATCCGCCTTGTCTCCATTGGCTGGCGTAAAAGTTCCAGTACCGATTTTTGAAATTCTCCGACTTCATCCAGAAAAAGAATCCCTTTATGCGCGAGACTGATTTCGCCGGGCTTTGGAATACGGCCGCCTCCTATCAATGCGGATTTTGTAACAGAATGATGTACCTCACGAAATGGCCTTTCCATCATCAGCGGTGATTCCAGATTCAATTCTCCAATGATACTATAAAGCATAGTCAGTTCCAGACTTTCTTCTCTGGTGAGCGGCGGCAGGATTGTAGGAAGGCATCTTGCGATCAGACTTTTTCCAACTCCAGGAGGACCGATCATCAGCATATTATGATTTCCTGCCACCGCAATTTCTGCACATCTTTTTGCAATCTTCTGTCCCCTGATATCCGCATAATCCTGTTTCCGTTTTGGATTCGAACCAATCACAATTTCCTTCTGTCTGATTTCCTTGTAGTTTATTTCTCCCGACAGAATCTGACATGCTTCATTCAGATCACTTACCCCGATCGCACCTATTCCTTCCACCAAAGCGGCTTCTTTTTGATTTTCTTTGGGCACGATACAGAACCTGCATCCCTTCTTTTTTGCTTCTAACACAATCGGAAGCACGCCCTGGACACGCTTTACCCTTCCATCCAGACTCAGCTCTCCGATCATCAAAATGTCTTTCAGTCTGCTTGCTTCAATCTGACCAAGCGATGCTAAAATGGCAATCGCAATGGGCAGATCAAAAATCGTTCCTTTTTTTCTGATATCCGCTGGTGACAGATTGACCACAATCTTTTTGGCAGGTAAAACAATGCCCGAATTACGCAGTGCAGTCCGCACACGTTCCCCCGCCTCTTTGACTTCTGAAGACAAATAGCCTACCATATGAAACATAGGCAGTCCATTACTGATATCCACTTCCACATGCACAACTTCTACACAAAGTCCAAGCAGTGTTGCAGACAAAACTGTACTAAACAATTCCTCGTACACTCCTCTCTTTATTTAAAACTCTTTTGTATGAATATGAAAAATTTGGCTGATTCGCCAGATGGGATGGAGATTGTCTCTCCAAAAAGATAGTGCATTCATTCTTTCACATTTCTAATAAAAAGTCAATAATTCCAATTGGAAAAGCACAAACTTCTTTCTTTTGACATACAATGATATCAAATCCTCGAAGAGGTGCTTTCTTTGAAAACATTTCCACCGCCACTCTCTGCCGATGAAGAACAGTATTATATGCAAAAATATATTGAGGGTGACTTAGAGGCCAAACATGTCTTAATTGAACGTAATTTACGTCTGGTAGCCCATGTGATCAAAAAATATCAACATTTGGAAGATGACATGGAAGATCTGATCTCCATTGGCACAATTGGTCTGATCAAAGCTGTCGTAACCTTTAACCCTGAAAAGAACAATCGACTTGGTACGTATGCAGCAAGATGCATTGAAAATGAAATCCTCATGATGCTCCGTGGAAAGAAAAAAACTTCTCGTGAAATTTCTCTCTATGAACCCATAGGGACAGACCGGGAAGGAAATGAAATTCAGTTGTACGATATTATTGAAACTTCTGATGAGGATGCTGATTCCAAGATCGCTCTCAAAGATGACATCTGCACGCTCTACGACAAAATAGAATCCATACTTTCTCCACGCGAACGTCTCGTCTTGAAAATGCGTTATGGCCTTTACAACCAGGAAGAATATACCCAGCGCGAAATTGCATCTCGTCTTGGCATCTCAAGATCTTATGTTTCCCGTATCGAAAAAAGTGCAATAGAAAAACTGCGGCAATATTTTTAGGATTGCGCCAACGCGCAATCTAAAACTATCCCGCAGCCCTTTTTATTCTTGTCTTCTTAAGATATCGTATTGATCTACCTGAATTCCCAGATCCACATAGAGAACCTGTTTTGGATGTGGAGCACTTTCCTGCTCTGTTCCATCTTCTGTCAAAATACGCTTCACAGTTACTTCAATATTTTCACCATTTGGCTTCATAACTTCGATCGTCTCACCCACAGAGAATTTATTTCTCTGTTCAATGCGATATGTGCCGTCTTTTTCTTCCCCAATGATACCAAGGTATGTGTATTCTTTCACATAAGTGTTGCTGTCATAAATCTGACTTGTCTCATCTGGTTTTCCAAAGAAAAATCCTGTTGTAAACTGTCTGTAAGTACAATTTGAAATCTGTTCCAGATACCATGGCATATTCTTCTGATAAAGTTCTGGATCTTTCTGATAGTCATCGATTGCCTTACGGTAAGTTCTTGCAACTGTAGCAACATACAGTGCAGTCTTCATACGCCCTTCAATCTTCAGACTGTCAATTCCAGCCTCTAAAATCTCTGGAATGTGTTCGATCATACATAAGTCTTTTGAGTTGAAAATGTAAGTTCCTCTCTCATTTTCAAATACAGGCATATATTCTCCCGGTCTTGTCTCCTCTACGATAGAATATTTCCAGCGGCATGGATGTGTGCATGCTCCCTGGTTTGCATCTCTTCCTACAAGGTAATTGCTGAGAAGACAACGTCCTGAATAAGAAATACACATTGCACCATGTACAAATGTTTCAATCTCCAAATCTTCTGGGATATTGGCTCTGATTTCTTTAATTTCTTCCAATGACAACTCTCTGGCTGTTACAACACGTGTTGCACCCAATTTGTGCCAGAAATTATATGTTCCATAGTTTGTATTATTTGCCTGTGTACTGATATGGCGTTCAATCTCTGGACATACTTCTCCTGCAATTTCAAAAATAGCTGGATCCGCAATGATCAGTCCATCTGGTTTTATTTCTTTTAATTCTTCAAAATACGCTCTGACCCCTGCAAGGTCGTTGTTGTGAGCCAGGATATTTGCTGTCACATACACTTTTACATCATGTTCATGTGCGAATGCAATCCCTTCTCTCATTTCATCCATAGAAAAGTTTTTTGCTTTTGCACGAATTCCAAATGCTTCTCCTCCAATATAAACAGCATCTGCACCAAAAATAACAGCTACTTTCAATACTTCCAGACTGCTTGCTGGAATTAATAATTCTGGATGTCTTGCCATCTTTTTTTCCTCTCTATTTCTATTTATTTTATCTTTGTACTCAGCGCCACTCCATCTCCCAGTGGGATAATGGATGTCTCCAAAAGTTCGTGGTGCTTTAATTCGTATAAATATTCTCTCATACGGCTATGGATCGTACGATTTCTTCGCTCTACAGCAAATCTGGATTCGATAATGTCTCCATCCTGAAGTACATTGTCTGATACAAATACCCCATCTTTTTCCAGGAGACGCACTACTTCCGGCATATAATAAATATACTGTCCTTTTGCTGCATCCATAAAAATAAAATCATAACTGCCTTCCAGGCTCTTTAGTATCTCTAAAGCGTCCCCTTCCAGCAATGTGATCTTGTCCGCCTTCCCTGCTCGTCTAAAATTCTCACGCGCGATCAGAATGCGTTTTTCGTATTTTTCAATTGTTGTGATATGTGCATCTTCTGGTGCATATTCACTCATCAAAATAGCAGAAAATCCTACCGCAGTACCGACTTCCAGAATCCTTTTTGGCTTTTTAATTGCAAGAAGCACCTTCAGGAAACTCTGCATCTCTTTTCGAATAATCGGTACATAGGTTTCCAACGCTTCTTTTTCAATCGTCTCCAGTATTTCACTATTCTCAGTCTCCAACGAGTGTATAAATGTCACCATACGTTCGTCTACAATCATCGTTTCCTTTTCCTTTCTTCTCCTACACACAACCAAAGACGGAGAAGAAATATTCCCCGTCTTTTTTAATTATACATCCATAATAATAGGAAGAATCATTGGTTTTCTCTTGGTACGTTTCCATAAGAAATCACTCATGGTATCACGGATCACCAGTTTGATTCTGCTCCAGTCTGCATTGCGGTTTGAAAGACATTTATCCAATGCCTCATGAAGAATCATCTTCGCTTCTTCCATCAAACCTTCGGATTCTCTTACATAAACAAATCCTCTTGATACAATATCCGGACCTGCAAGTAATTGGTTTGTACCCTTTTCCAGTGTCAGCACAACAATCAAGATACCATCTTCTGCCAAATGCTGACGATCTCTCAATACGATATTACCTACATCACCTACGCCAAGACCATCTACCAGGATAGCTCCTGTATGAACTTTGTCTACGATCTTCGCTTTTTCTCCATCTAATTCCAGTACATCCCCGGAATGCATGATAAATATATGGTCTTTTGGAATTCCCATCGACTCTGCAAGCGCTGCATTTGCTTTCAGATGACGGTATTCACCATGCACAGGAATCGCATATTTTGGTTTTAATAAAGAATAGATCAATTTCAATTCTTCCTGACAGGCATGGCCTGAAACATGCGCATCCTGGAAAATAACGTCTGCACCTTTTTGTGAAAGTTCATTGATCACACGTGAAACTGCTTTTTCATTACCAGGAATTGGGTTCGAACTGAAAATAACAGTATCTCTAGGCTTAATTGTCACTTTTTTGTGAATATCAGCCGCCATACGAGACAGCGCTGCCATAGACTCACCCTGACTTCCTGTTGTAATGAGTACTGTCTTTTCATCTGGATAATTGTGAAGCTGATCAATCTCGATCAATGTGTTTTCAGGGATATTTAAATAGCCGAGTTCAGAAGCTGTCGTAATGATATTCACCATACTACGACCTTCCACTACAACTTTTCTTCCATATTTATATGCCGAATTAATAATCTGTTGTACACGGTCTACGTTCGACGCAAATGTAGCAATAATAATTCTGGTATCACGGTGTTCCGCAAAAATCTGGTCAAACTTCTTTCCTACGGTTCTTTCTGACATTGTAAATCCAGGTCTCTCTGCATTTGTACTGTCAGACATCATAACAAGAACACCCTTCTTGCCAATCTCAGCAAATCTTTGTAAATCAATCGCATCTCCAAATACCGGAGTATAGTCTACCTTAAAATCGCCTGTATGCACTACGACACCTACTGGAGAGTAAATGGCAAGTGCTGCTGCATCCTGAATACTATGATTTGTTCTGATAAATTCGATTCTGAATTGTCCTAAATTGATAGACTGTCCATACGTTACTACTTTTCTTCGTGTTCCGCGAAGCATATTATGTTCTTTCAGCTTGTTGTCAATAATTCCCATAGTAAGTTTTGTCGCATACACAGGAACATTGATCTCCTTTAATACATAGGACAATGCACCGATATGGTCTTCATGTCCGTGGGTTATTACAAACCCTTTTACTTTTGATGCGTTTTCTTTCAAATATGAAATATCTGGGATAACCAAGTCAATTCCCAGCATATCGTCCTCTGGGAATGCCAGTCCGCAATCCACTACGACAATACTGTCATCGTATTCGAACGCAGTAATGTTCATACCAATCTGTTCCAGACCGCCGATTGGTATGATCTTCAATTTTGAGTTCGCTACTCTGTTCAAAGTTACACCTCCATGTTGTTTTTCTTTCTTTTGTGCCTTCAAGGTGCATTCTTTCTCTTGTAAAAATTGCAAATCATGGTCTGTCACTTAGACCCTGTCATTGTTAGTCTCCTCCGTTTTTTGACAGATTAAGGAAGATGATGTTGCCTACCCTCAATATAAGCAATGGCGTCCTCTTTCGTCCCCCTGACGCACCCATCATCTAATTTGTGCATTCCATTCATTGTATTTCTACAATATTACATCTAAAATAATCAGCACCGTTCTACATCTGCACTTATATCTATATATATCATTGCCTGATATTTATATTTCTAATCCAAGCTATTACATTTCAATATCTACGTCTTCTAATAATTCTTCAAAAACTTTTAATACTGCTGTTAATTCTACATCGTCTTCTACGATCTCATACAAGCTGTCTTTGTCTTCAGCCGCACTTGTATCTTTTAAAATAAGGCATTCTGCCTCTTCTTCTTCTGAATCTGTCACTAAAATGTAGGTGCTTCCATTCACTTTAGTCTGTTCTAATACAAAGAATTCTACCTGTTCATTTGTATCATCAAATGTAAATGTGATTTTTTCCATATTTAATCTTCCCTATTTTATTATTCTTAATCCAGTTTCATACCAAGCGAATCCAGATAATTTTGCAATATAAAAACAGCCGCAATCTTATCTACATATTTCTTGCGATTTTCTCTTCTTACATTGCTTTCAATTAGTGTTCTTTCTGCTTCCACTGTTGTCAAACGCTCGTCCCACATTACAACTGGAAGTCCTGTACGTCTTTCCAACATCTCCTTTAATTCTAAAGATTTTTCCGCACGTTCACCTATTGTGTTATTCATATTCTTAGGAAATCCGAGCACAATCTGCTCAACTTCGTATTCCTTCGCCAACTCTTCAATACGTGCAAGTGTCTTACGCAGCTTGTTCTCTTCTTTCCTTTGAATCGTTTCAATTCCCTGGGCTGTAATCTTGAGAGGGTCACTAATTGCCACTCCTACTGTCTTAGAGCCATAATCCAATCCCATGATTCTCATATAATTATTCCCAATCCTGATGTTCAATATACGATTTTAACATCGCTTCTACTAATTCATCGCGTTCCATCTTCATGATCAGACTTCTTGCTCCATTATGACTTGTGATATAAGTTGGATCACCTGACATAATATATCCAACGATCTGATTCACAGGGTTGTACCCCTTTTCACGCAGAGCTCTGTACACAATTTCAAGAATATCTTTTGCCTGAATTTGTGGTGCGTTCTCTACCTGAAAAAATTGTGTTTTACTTAATTGACTCATTTGCTCACGTCCTTTGTTTTTTCTCACCTAACATTCTAATATAATTTATAGCGAAATTCAATGAATAATTTGTAAATGATTATCAATTTGGATATCTACCAACTGGTTCTGTAAATCTGTTTCCGATTCCAATGCAATCTTTACATATTCCTTCGTATGACCAACCTGCATACATTTTCCATCGATCATAACACTCTCTTCCATTAAAACTTCAACTGTTTTTCCAATCAGTTTTTCTTCATATTTTGTTCTTTTTTCTTTATCCAGTGCCAGAAGTTCATTGCTTCTTGCTGTCTTGATCTGCTCTGGAACCTGATTTTCCATCACTGCGGCCTTTGTTCCAGCTCGTTTTGAATATTTGAAAATGTGTGTCTCATAGAAATCCACTTTATCCACAAATGCTTTTGATTCTGCAAATTCTTCTTCTGTCTCACCAGGAAATCCTACGATTACATCTGTTGTAAGTGCCGGATGATCAAAATATTGACGAAGCAGTTCGCATTTTTCAAAATATTCTTCTGCTGTATATCTTCGGTTCATTCTGCGCAGTGTCGCATTGCATCCGCTTTGCAAAGAAAGATGGAAATGTGGACACATCTTTTCCAGTCCTGCAATTGTTTTTACAAATTCTTCTGTGATGATTCTTGGTTCCAATGATCCCAGTCGTATTCTTTTAATTCCTTCGATTTCATTCACTGCCAGGATCAGGGATAATAAATCTTCTCCTTCCAGATCCACACCATAAGAACTTAAATGAATTCCCGTCAAGACTACTTCCTGATATCCATTCGCTGCCAGATCTTTTACTTCACGGCTCACATCTTCCTTCGCACGGCTTCTCACTCTTCCCCTTGCAAATGGAATAATGCAATACGTACAGAACTGGTTACATCCGTCCTGAACTTTAATATAAGCTCTCGTATGTTCTGCCGTCTTGCTAAGATGCATCTCTTCGTATTCTTTTGTATGATTAATATCAATGACAGCCTTTTTCACGCCATCACGTTCCTGACAATATTGGTCTAAAATTTCGATTAATTCTTTCTTTTTATTGTTGCCTATAATAATGTCAATGCATTCGTCAATCTCACCTGTATTTTCTTTTGCCTGCACATAGCATCCTGCTGCTACCACGATCGCATCCGGATTCATTTTCTTGGCACGATGCAGCATCTGGCGCGATTTTCTGTCTGCCATATTAGTCACTGTACATGTATTTATAATATAAACATCTGCTCCTTCTTTAAAAGGAACAATCTCGTAACCACTCTGTTCCAATAACTCCTGCATTGCTTCTGTCTCATAGGCATTTACTTTACAGCCCAAATTATGAAGTGCAACTTTCATCATTTTGTCTATCCTTTCTTCCAATTTTCTCCTATTTCTTTCTATTTTACTCATTGACTTTTATTCTCATTCATCATAAGATATTTACAGATAACTAAGAATTCAAGGAGGTTATACTAAATGAAAACTGTAGATATTTCTTTAAACTCAATCGATAAGGTAAAATCATTCGTAAATGATATTAACAAATTTGACTACGATTTTGATCTCGTATCTGGAAGATACGTAATCGACGCAAAATCAATCATGGGTATTTTCAGTTTAGATTTATCAAAACCAATCACTTTAAACATCCATGCAGATGATGCAAGCATCGAGCCTGTTATGGAAGTACTGAATCGATACTTAGTTTAAAACTAAGAGCTCCACAAAAGAAAAGTGGAGCTCTTTTTTGTACATAATCTTATGGTTTTACGATAATTGTTTCCACTGTATTGATTGCAGTTTCCATTAATTCATCAATCTTTTCTGCTAATTTTTCTTCTGAACGTCTGATAATATTGATATTCGGTTTTGTTACAGGATGTTTTGCTACAAAGATTGTACAGCAATCTTCAAATGGAAGAATCGATGTTTCAAATGTATCAATCTTTTCTGCAATCTCTACGATCTCCTGTTTATCAAATCCGATTACCGGACGATACACTGGAATTGTACAAACATCATTTGTCGCTGCAAGACTTTGCATTGTCTGGCTCGCCACTTGTCCAATACTTTCACCTGTGATCAGTCCAAGACATCCGCTTTCTTTGGCGAAATGTTCTGCAATTCTCATCATATATCTTCTCATAATGATCGTAAGCTCGTCATGTGGACATTTTTCATAGATATATAATTGAATATCAGTGAAGTTAACCACGTTCAGTTTGATTGGGCCTGAATATTTAGATACTAATTTAGCAAGATCAACTACTTTTTGTTTTGCACGTTCACTTGTGTATGGTGGTGCGTGGAAATATGTCGCCTCTAATTCTACTCCACGTTTTGAAATCATATAACCGGCTACCGGACTGTCAATACCACCTGATAACAGAAGCATTGCCTTTCCATTTGTGCCAACTGGCATTCCGCCTGGTCCTGGAATGATCTCTGAATAAATATAGATTAAATCACGCACTTCGATATTTAATTTGATTGCTGGTTTATGCACATCTACGCGAATCTCTGGGAATGCATCTAAGATTGCCTCTCCTAAATCGCAGTTGATTTCCATAGATGTCTTTGGATAGCTTTTCTTTCCACGTCTTGCTTCCACTTTGAATGTTGTATTCTTATCTGGATACATCTTATCCATATAGTCTACGACATCCTTCTTTAATTGTTCAAATCCCTGATCTTCTACATGCACAACCGGACAGATTCCAACAATACCAAATACTCTCTTTAGTGCTTCTACTGTTTCTTCATAATCGTAATATCCATCACATTCCACATAGATTCTTCCTTGTGATCTGTGTACGTGGAAAGAGCCTTCTACATCCTGAAGTGCAAAACGAATCTGTCTCATAAGTGCATCTTCAAACAGATATCTGTTCTTTCCTTTAATCCCTATTTCTCCATATTTTATCAAAAATGCCTGAAATGTCATTTATATAATCCTCTTTCTAATGTCTTGTATATTTTCGTAACATCGGTACACAATTATATAATGTTTCCAATGTATAGTCAATTTCTTCTTTTGTTGTAAATTCTGAAAAACTGAAACGAAGTGTCGCATCCAGATATTCTACGCTTGCTCCGATTCCTTTCAGTACCCTCCATATTTTATCAAAAATGCCTGAAATGTCATTTATATAATCCTCTTTCTAATGTCTTGTATATTTTCGTAACATCGGTACACAATTATATAATGTTTCCAATGTATAGTCAATTTCTTCTTTTGTTGTAAATTCTGAAAAACTGAAACGAAGTGTCGCATCCAGATATTCTACGCTTGCTCCGATTCCTTTCAGTACCCCGCTGATCGCCGGATGATTCGAAGCACATGCAGAACCTGATGAAACATAGATTCCTTTGTCTTCTAAAGTATGCAGCAATACTTCACTTCTGATTCCCGCAAAACCTACACTGATAATATGTGGTGCACTCGTTTCATCTGTACGTCCATGGATCGTTGTATTCTCGATTTTAGAAACGCCTTCGATAAAATACGCTTTTAATTCCCGCATTTTTTCTACTTTCTGTTCCAGATTTGTATAGATTTCTTTTGCTGCAAGACCGATTCCTGCGATTCCCGGAACATTTTCTGTTCCAGAACGAACGTTTTTCTGCTGTTCTCCACCAAACACGATTGGTTTGATCTTTACTTTTTCATTCACATATAATACACCTGTTCCTTTCGGGCCATGTATTTTATGTCCACTGATCGACATCAGATCTACACCGATACGTTTTGGGAAGATACGGTATTTTCCAAATCCCTGAACCGCATCTACGTGGAACAGAATGTTTTTGTTGTAATTTTTAACAATCTGCACTGCTTCTTCAATCGGCTGTACAGAGCCTACTTCGTTGTTCACATACATGATAGAAACAAGAATTGTATCTTCACATAATGCCTCTTTAAGTGCATCCAGACGGATTCTGCCATCTTTATCTACTGGAAGGTAAGTTACCCTAAATCCCTCTTCCTGCTCTAAATACTGCATTGTATTTAAGATCGCAGGATGCTCGATCGTTGAAGTGATCAGATGCTTTCCAGCTCGATGATTTGCGCGGGCACATCCGATCAATGCCAGATTGTCACTCTCTGTTCCGCCTGACGTAAAATAAAGTTCCTTTTCCTGTACTTTCAGAATCTTTGCCAGAATTTCTTTTGATTCTTTTATATACTTTTCAGCATCTACACCCTTTTTATGCATGGATGATGGATTTCCATAATCATCACACATTACTTTTCCAACAAGATCCCGCACACATTCATAGCATTTGGTAGTAGCCGAATTGTCCAAATAAACTTCCATGATATTCTCCTGATTCTTTTCTTATTATATAGATTATGTTGTTAACTTTCTAAATGATACATCAAAATCGACAAAGTCGTAAGTCCGGCTGTCTCTGTGCGCAAAATTCGTTTTCCAAGTGTGATCGCTTTTGCGCCCTGACTGATCGCATACTCGACTTCTTCTGTCTCAAATCCGCCTTCCGGACCAATAAAGATTCCAATCGACTGCCCCGGTCTGATGTCTTCGATGATCTGTTTTGTCTCCTGCATCCCTTCTGCCAGTTCGTATGGAATCAAAATCACATCCAGTTCTTTTGCAAATGCGATCGCTTCCTTAAATGACATTACCTTCGTTACTTCTGGAATCACATTGCGGCCCGATTGCTTCGCACCGCCTTCTGCAATGCTGTTCCAGCGCTCTACCTTTTTCGCTGCTTTTTTGTCATCCAGCTTCACCACTGCTCTCTTCGTTGCTACAGGTACGATCCCAAACACACCAAGCTCTACCGCTTTTTGTACGATAAATTCCATCTTATCGCTTTTTGGAAGCCCCTGAAACAGATAGATCTTTGATGGCAGTTCAGTGTCTACAGACTGTTCTTCTTTAATAACTGCACATACTTCTTCAGAGGACATTGATTCAATCTCACACAAATATTTTCGATTGTCGCCATCACTGATCTGAAGTTCCTCTCCAATCTTCATGCGAAGTACATTCTTTATATGATTCACATCAGAACCTTCTATATAAATCTTTTCTTCTTTGATCTGATCTGGTGTTACAAAAAAATGATGCATCTTTTTCTCCTAAAATCTCATGTTCTAATTTTTTCTTGCAGTTACAGATACCCATTCTCCCTGGTATGTTACTTCAAGCACTTCGAGACCTGCTGCCTTCACTGCATTTACTACTGTCTCTTCCTTGTCATCGATGATACCGCTTGTGATATAGATTCCGCCCTTTTTCATCTGATTGATGATCACTGGTGTCAGTGGTACTAATACATCCGCTAAAATATTGGCAACAACGATATCATATTTTTCATATCCTACTTTGTCTTGAACTTCTTTGTCATCTATGATATTACCAATCATCACTTCGTACTGTTCTTTTGTGATTCCATTGACTTCCATGTTTTCATGAGTTGCTGTGATCGCACATGGATCAAGGTCCGTACCTACAGAATATTTTGCTCCAAATTTTAACGCGATCATACCAAGAATACCGCTTCCGCATCCGACATCTAAAATTGTACTGTCTTTTGTCACATGCTTGCGGATCTGACGGATACATAATTGTGTTGTCTCATGCATACCTGTACCGAAAGCTGTACCTGGATCAATATGAATGATCATCTTGTCTTTGTCTTCTGGTTTTACTTCTTCCCATGAAGGAATGATCAGTACATCATCTACGTAGAACTGATGGAAATACTGCTTCCAATTGTTTACCCAGTCTACATCTTCTGTCTCAGATTCTTCGATCGAGCATTCACCAACATTTGCATATGCTCTCATATCTTCTAACTCTGCTCTGACATTTGCAAGCATCTCTTCTTTGTTCTCATCTTCTTCTAAATAGAAGCTGATATAAGCAACGCCATCATCTTCTCCAAATTTTGGAAGAATATCTACGAACATCTGCTGCTTGTCTGATTGTGTCAAAGGAACCTTATCTTCAATCTCGATTCCCTGGATCCCAAGGTCCATAAGCATGCTGCTCACAAGGTCTTCGCTCTCTGTAGTTGTTTTTAATCTAAATTTATTCCATTTCATATTAATATCACCTCTTACTTAATCTCTAAAAAGTATACCAAAAAGAAAGAGACTGCGCAACACAATGAGCAATCTCTTTTTTATAACTAAGGTTCTAAAGCATCTCGAAGTGCATCCCCGATAAAGTTAATCGCAATTACCAATACGATAATCAATATTCCCGGTGGAAGCCAAAGCCATGGCAGTTTTGTCAATACAGTCAGCGACTGTGCACCATTTAACATATTTCCAAGACTTGCTGCCGGAGCCTGAATCCCAAGCCCCAAAAAGCTCAGAGCAGCTTCATCCAAGATCGACAATGCCAATACAGATGTCGCATACACCAGAATCGGTGCCGTCGTATTTGGCAAGATCTCAGAAAAAAGTATATGTCTCAACGGCATTCCTGCCACAATATTTCCTTTTACAAAATTCGTTTCTCGCAGTGCCAGTACATTTCCACGAACCAATCTGGCAACTCCTGGCCAGTCTACGAATCCTAAAATTAAAACAATGCTCCAAAATCCCGGTTTAAATATAGTAGCTGCTACTAACACCAGCAATATATATGGAAATGACATAATCATATCTGTGAAACGCATGATGATCATATCTACAATTCCTGAAAAATATCCTGCCACGAGTCCCAGTATTACTCCGATCACCGTTGAAATCAGTGTAGTCATTGTTCCTACCATAATGGAAACTCTGGATGCGTACAATAATCTGCTAAATACATCTCTTCCTATTTGATCTGTTCCAAGCCAAAATTCTGCACACGGCGGAGCCGAAAATGGTCCAACAATCGCCTCTGGATCATATGGTGCGATCCATGGTGCAAGTAAAGAAGCCAGCACCAAAATGCCTACACACACCAGACTTCCCAAAGCCAGCTTATGACTTTTAAATCTTCTCCACACAGTCTGCAAATAGCTTTCCTTCGATATATCAATCTTATTCTTCATGTTCTATCTCCCACTCCTTATTGCAGCTGAATCGTTGGATTTAAAAATGCGTATAAAATATCTGTCACCAGATTTGCTACAAGTACAACAATTGCCGAAAGAAGACAGACACCCATGATCACTGGATAATCTCTGCCAGTAATTGCACTCATCGTCATAAGTCCTAATCCCGGCCATGAAAAAATCTGTTCTATGATCACCTGACCACCAAACAGCATCGGAATCTGCATACCGATCACCGTTACGATTGGAATCAATGCATTGCGCAGTGCATGTTTATTGATTACCAAAAATCTTCCGATTCCTTTTGCTTTTGCTGTACGAAGGTAATCTTGCTGCAATATTTCAAGAACTGCACTTCGTATATATCTGATATTCGTTCCAGCCATGGATACTGCAAGTACGATCACCGGCATAATCATATGCACCAGTACATCCAAAGCGCCTCCGTCAGTTCCTAACGTAGTCATTCCCCCTGAAGGAAGTAGTTCCAGATTCACTGTAAAAATAAAAATCAACAACAATGATAAGAAAAATCCTGGAATACTGCTGCCTAAAAAAGAAAGTGTTACTACCGCATAGTCACTCTTTTTGTACTGATTCACTGCACTGTAAATTCCTGCCGGTATAGAAATCAGCAGGCTGACTAACATAGATACTCCCATTAAAAGAAGTGTTGGTCCTAAATGGCTGACGATCATTTCACTTACCGGCTGATAAGTTTTGATGGAATATCCCATATTGCCTTTCAGGAGCTGCCCCAGCCATACAAAATACTGCACATAAAACGGCTTATCCAAACCAAGCGCAATCTCTTTTGCTTCTACCGCTGCCTGTGAAACTCGAGCTCCTTGAAGCATTTCGAGCGGACTTCCTGCCTGACACATAAATGCATAATCGATAATAGTAATTCCAATAAGCACTGGAATTGCAACCAGAATTCTCTTTAGTATATATTTTTTCACAGAATCCCTACCTTTCTATTTGCTGGAATTGTTCCGCCAAATGGCATGCCACCAAATGTCCATCCAAATTTCCTCTTTGTTCCAGCTTCGGTTCTTCCATACTGCATCTTGGAGTTGCATAAGGACATCTTGGATGAAATCTACATCCTGTAGGTGGATTAACATTTGACCCGATCTCCCCTTGGAGTACCTGACTCTGTTCCCTTTTCCGTTCAGGATCCGGTATAGGAGAAGCAGCGATCAATGCCTTTGTATATGGATGGATTGGCTTATGGAAGATCTCTCCTGCATCTCCAATCTCAATTATTTTACCCAAATACATCACAGCGATTCGGTCACTCACATAGTGAACCGCGCTTAATCCATGTCCAATAAACAGGCAAGTCAGATTCAATTCTGCCTGCAATGATTTCAATAAATTTAAAATCTGTGCCTGCACTGATACATCCAGCGCACTGACAGGCTCATCACATATCAAAAGCTTTGGATTCAGAAAAAGTGCTTTTGCAATTACGATTCTCTGTCTCTGTCCGCCTGAAAATTCATGTGGATAGCGCCCCAACACCTGCTTTGGAAGCCCTACCATGTCTAATAGTCTTTCCAAATCTTTTTCGATTGTTTGCTTTGTCGAAATTTTATGATACAACATCGGCTGTGATAAAATCTCATAAATATGTTTTCTCGGATTAAGTGAGGAATATGGATCTTGAAAAACCATCTGTATATCTGTACGGATTGGTTTCATCTCTTTTCCAGTTAGATTCTGGAATTCCTTTCCTTTATAAATGATGTTTCCAGATGTTGGTCGTTCTAACCCAACCAACTGTTTTCCAATCGTTGTCTTTCCACATCCAGACTCCCCAACCAGTCCCAGGGTCTCTCCCTCGAACAAGTCAAAACTCACACCATCCACTGCCTTGATATCATCCGGTTTATGCATAGATAAACCCTTTTTCAGCGGGTAATATTTTTTCATATTCTCTACTTGTAATAAAGGCAGTTTTTCTATTCTCTCTGTCATGTTCTAAACTCCTGTTACTCAAACATATTTGCTTCTTTTTCACGCCAGCATTTCACTTTGTGTCCCTCTGAAATCTGAAGTAACGGTTGTGGGCAATCGCATTCTTCTTTTCTATATGGACAACGGTCGGCAAAACGGCATCCTGTCATATCATCATAATATTCCGGAACCATACCCGGAATAGAAGACAGCTTTCGCTCCTTGCTTTCGTACATATTAGGCACGGAACCTAACAATGCCTTCGTATATGGGTGTCTTGGCGAGCGAAACAACTCTTTCACCTCTGCCTCTTCTACCACTTGCCCTGCATACATAACAAGCACACGGTCCGCCATCTCTGCAACCAGTCCCATGTCGTGTGTGATCAACATAATCGACATGTCCATCTCTTCCTTTAATTGCTGAATAAGAGACATGATCTGTGCCTGAATTGTCACGTCCAACGCAGTTGTAGGTTCATCTGCGATCAAAAGCGATGGATGACAGCAAAGCGCCATTGCGATCATAACTCTCTGACGCATCCCACCTGACAGCATATGCGGATATTTTTTTACCGCTTCCTGCACATCTGGCATACCTACTTTTTTTAAGATCTCTTCTGCACGCTCCATTGCCTCTTTCTTTGAAACTTTAAGATGAATCTTGATGCTCTCTGCGATCTGATTTCCCACAGTAAATACTGGGTTCAAAGATGTAAGCGGATCCTGAAATATCATGGAAATATGATTTCCACGTAATTGATCCAGCTCTTTTTCTGACATATCCAAAAGATTTTTGCCCTCAAATAAGGCTGAGCCGTCTACGACGGCTCCTCCTCTTCCTAACAATCCCATAATAGACAAGGAAGTCACACTTTTTCCACATCCAGACTCACCCACAATACAAAGTGTTTCCCCTCTGTCTACATGAAAACTGACATGGTCTACACTTGTTACATGACCGTAATCCGTGTCAAATGCAGTAGTAAGATTATTTACTTCTAATAAATGTGGCATTGCATTTCTCCCCTTCCAGATTTATTCTGCTATATCCCAGTTCTGTACATCATTAAAGAATCCATAAACGCTTGGTGTTGCTCCAGTTAAACGTTTACTTACTGCTCCCTGTGCGCTGATTACATATGCTGAAATCATAGGTACATCTTCCTGTACCTTCTTATTTACATAAGAATATAATTGTGTTGTTTCTTCGATATCACTTGTCAACTGTGTATCTGCCAATGCTTTATCAATTGCTGCATCTCCATATCCTGTCCAGCTTCCTTCTCCACCAAGAAGCCATGCCATATCAACATATGGATCTACCGGCGGATAAGTATACTGTACTGCCAGAATATCAAACTCGCCTGTTCCAGACACATCCATCAGTGTTGCAAAATCAACTGTCTGAATTTCTGTCTTGATGCCAACCGCTTCCCATTGTGCCGCTATGATCATGGCAGCATTCACAAAGATACTGTCTCCTGAATTTATATAAAACTTAAGTTTTCTGCTTTCGTCCCAATTTGCTTCTTTCAGCAGTTGTTTTGCTTTTTCTGGTTCATAAGAAACTGGTGTAATGGATTCATCAAAAAATGGACTTGCACTTGAAAGGAATCCATCTACGATTTCTCCATGGCCTTTTAATAACTGTTCAAGAATCTGTTCTCTGTCGATCGCATAAAGCATTGCCTGACGTACTTTTACATCTGAAACATTTGCTGTCTGAATGAACATAGACTGATTTGTTACAGCTGATCCATAAACTACTTCTACATTTTCCAGAGCTTCAATACTTTCATAATCTTCAATTGGAATATCGCTCATTGTCTGCTGTGTAATATCAATCTCACCAGATTTTAATCCTGCATACAATTGGCTGCCTTCTACAATCTTAATGTTCAGTTTATCAATCTTTGGAGCGCCTCTCCAATAATCTGGATTTGCTTCGTAAGAAATATAATGATCCACATCATAATCTGTTACAAAGAAAGGACCGCTTATTACATCTGGTTTTGTAAACCATTCTGCTGTAGAAAGTTCAGCTTCGCTATATTGTTCGATCACATGCTTTGGCAGTGTCATCAAATAACGCGCATAAGAACTCTGGAATGTAGTCAAAGACATTGGTTCTTTTGTTGTAAACCGGATTGTCTTCTCATCTAATACTTTGATACCATCAACGCTGGTTGCGCCTTCTTCTACAAATCCGTCATCTCCAACACCTTCAAACACATAGTACATCATAGCAGTGTTAGCGATCACCGGGCTTGCAAGTCTAAGCGCTGTATATTCTACGTCTTCTGCTGTAATTGGTGTTCCGTCAGACCAAACAGCATCTTCATTTATATGCACAACAAAGTTGCGATTATCTTCTGTAGTAATAGAATCCGCAAGCATTCCTTCAAAATTCAGTTCGCTGTCTAATTCTACTAATGGCAAGAACATCAGTGAAGTTGCATATCTGTTGATCTCTCCACCATTCATCAGAAGTGGATTCAATGTTTCCAACGTATTTGTAACACCTACATTGACAATCTTGCCCTGAGATGTATCTCCTGTTCCAGTTGAATCGTTCTTTCCTCCACAACCTGTCATTGCCATGACTGCCAATACGGCACTTAAAAGCAATGCGATATATCTTTTCATTCTTTTCATCATATCACTCCTCCATCTTCACATTTAGCCAGTACTTATCCAACTTACATTATTATATTGCGAACCAATATTTCTGTCAACCAAGGCGAGGCTAAACGCAACTGGGTTTTTATAGAAAAGCAGAAGCCCTTCGGCTTCTGCTTTTTTTATAATTCCTTATGCATTTTTGCTTTCTTCGTATTTTTCGCGTACTGCTAAAGCTAATTGGTCTGCACAAGATGTAGTATTTTTACCACATGTGTTTCCTTTTAAATAAGATTCGATTGTTTCAACTGTCATACCTTCTACTAATTTTGCAATTGCTTTCAGGTTTCCATTGCATCCATCAACGAATTCTACATTTTTTACTACATCGCCTTCAAGATCAAATGATAAAGATGAAGGACATACTTTTTTAGGTTTTACTGTATATCTCATTAGATTCTCCTCCTATTTGTTATCTTTTAAACCAAGGCTCATATCATTGTAAGCCTTTTCATTTAATGTTCCCATTTGTTTGTCAACCATTAAAGCGTTTGTAAGAGAACCTGTTACGTTTAACATTGTTCTAGCCATATCGATGATTGGGTCGATTGCAAGGATAGGGCTGATCATACCGAATTGTGCAGCCATACCTACACCTGATAAACCAACTGAAGCTGCCATTGTAGCTGTTCCTGGGATACCAGCGATACCTAAAGAACCAATTGTGATTACGAAGATTGTCATAACGATCATTGTAACGTCAAGTGGTGTTCCTGTAAGGTTACATACATAAACGATTAAGAGTGCTGGGAATACACCTGCACAACCTTGCATACCTGCTGTTGTACCAAAACCTGCTACGAAACTTGCTGTACCTTGTTCTACACCTAATTTCTTTGTTAATGTTTCGATTGTCATAGGAAGACATCCAACACTTGAACGAGATGTAAATGCCATTAACATTGTTGGGTAAGCTTTCTTTAAGTAAGCAACTGGGTTTAATCCATGGATTACAAGGAATACAAGTTCAACAACAAATTGAATTGCTACTGCAAGGTAAAGTGCGATAATAAATTTACCTACTTCAAGGATTGATGAAAGACCTCTTGTAGCGATTGTGTTTGCTAATAAACAAACTACTGCCCATGGCATATAGTCAAGGATTAATAATGCCATGTTGATCATTGCTTTGTGAGCTGCGTTGATTAAATCATATAATGGTTTTGCTGCTTCTTTGCTTTCGTAGTTGATCCACCAAATAGCAAGACCAAGAATAGCTGAGAAAATTACAAGACCGATGATGTTGTTGTTAACCATTGCATCAACGATGTTTCCTGGGATTAAGTTTTTGATTGTTGTAGCAACTGGTGTGATTTCTTTTGCTTCTGCTGTAGCGTTTTCAACTACTGCTGCACCTTTACCAACACCTAAAACGATACCTACGATCAAACCGATGATTGAAGATAATGCAACCATACCCATTGTTACGATGATAGTTTTCTTAACTAATTTACCCATTGTGTTTCCTTGTTGCATGTTGATGATAACCTGCATAATAGAAATCATAACCAATGGAACAACAATCATTTTGATCGCGTTAATGAAACCATTACCAATCATACCAAACCATGTTGTTGTTTCGTTAATAAATGTTACTTCCAATGGAGCGTCTGGTAATCCTGCTGCAAACTGCATTGCAAGACCTAATACAAGACCTAATCCTGTTCCAATCATAACAACAACTGAAAAATCCATGTGTTTCTTGTGATATAAAACATGAATCAAGTAGAATAAAGCTACAAGAACTACAAGGAATATAACTGTTTTAATATCACTGATCATTAAAAATTGACTTAAAAATACGTTATCCATCTTCTCTTCTCCTTTGTGTTTTTCTGCACTTTCGTGCACTTTGTTTCACGATATTACTGCTCTCGTGTTTGTAAATTGTATATGGCCTAAATATGCTTATATTTTCCGTACCTTCTATCTCAGCCATATTTACTGCCTACAGCAGTATATCCTGCCCCCCTTTTCTAGTCTTTTTTGTTACACCTTATGCTCTCACCATTTTCACTAAAAGTCAACTAATTTTCAGCAAATTCTTTATATATTTTTTACATTTGTTTATAGTACTTTTCTATAT
>CAZUVY010000035.1:6603-27707 GCA_964623905.1 uncultured Faecalimonas sp. | reverse complement strand
TTGACAACCGAACGGTTAAGAAGTGTCCCTGATATGTATTTTTATTATAGTCGCACAAAGACTGTTTGTCAATTCTTTTTCTACGCATTTGTGAATTTTTGGAGGAGATATGTATTCGTCTGAAAAGAAAAGCTGAAATTTTCCCTGGCAAAATTTTGAAATAGCGTCAGATTCAACCGTGGAATGTGTCTTTATAATATATAATGCATAAAAAGTAGTTAACAAGAGGAATAAGAAAGTGAAGTACAAATCAAAAAAGGACGAGAAATTTGAAGAAATTTATCAAATGTATGCCAATGATCTCTATAGAGTATGTTTGTATTTCGCAAAAGAAGAAAAATTGGCAGAAGAGATTTTTGAACAGACATTTATAGATTTTTATAATTATTTTGAAGAAATTGATTCGGACTGTATGTTCGCGTATTTGGTGCGTGCAGCCAGAGATTTATTTTATGAATTCAGGGAAAGGAGGAATTATGAACCAAGAAGCTAGAAAGAAATACGAAGAAGAGCTGAAAATCGATGTGGAACGTATTCAAAAAGAAATCGAGATGAATCCGGATCTGGTAGACATAGTCCCCGCTGAGGATGCGTACGAGAATATTTGGAAGGGCATTCGCGAGAACGAAGCTAAGGCAGCGGAAGAAAAGGAACTGATTCGTCTTGGTAAGATTTATAGAAGGAAGCGCAAGAACCGCAAATATCTTGTGCTCGCGGCAGTGCTGGTATTTGTGATGGCGCTTGGTGTGACCAGCATGGGCGGTGCGGAGAAGATATTTGAAACATTTCGAATCATGACCATGGGAAAAGAAAAAGTCCAGATAAATTCCAACGAAAATGTCGATGTTGTAGATTATGTTAATGAGGAATCAGTTTATGAAGAAATTGAAGAAAAATTCGGTTTTAGTCCTGTGAAATTAGAATATCTTCCAAAGAAAGTGTTATATCAAGAAGCTATTATCGGAGAAGAAATACAAAAGATTAATCTGATATATGGACATGAAGATAAAGCAGATATTATTTATATCATCAGACCGAATTTCAGAGAGGGTTCTTTTGGAACGGATATTGAGGATACGAAACTTCAAGAGTATCAATTTGTGGTGAATGATGTGGAAATGGAGATTAAGCAATATCGTATTGAGGAATCAGGGGAAGATAAGTGGGCTGTAGAATTTGTATATCAGGATGTACAGTATGCTCTTCGCATGATGCGAATGGAGCAGGAAGAAGTGGAAATGATATTGCAGAATTTATATTTTCCATAAGAGTATGGGAAGTGAAAGGAGAGTAGGGAAGATTATGAAGCAGAAAGTATTAGGAGTATTATTGGCAGTTGTTCTGTGTTTTACAGGGATGTGGCACATGGAAGTCCAGGCAGAAGATATGGGAGAGGAGCTGGATTATTCTTATCTGCTTACAGACGACGCCTTGATTGGGTATGGAGAGGCAGTTACCAGGGGAGTGTATTATTCAGATGGATGTTCTATCATCAATAAAATCTCCACAACCAAGATTGGCGCCGGCGGAACTACAAATGCCAATGTATTGTGTAAAGTGTCGATTACCTGCATTGTAGAGCGTGAGACAGAGTATGGCTGGGAAAGAGTAACTTCTTGGACACAGACCAATGAGAGTGCTTATTGTGCTATGATCAGCAAGAGTCTTACTGTAGGAACCGGATACTGGTATCGTGTACGAAGTCATCATTATGCATCTACAGACAGCAGCAGTTCTTGGACAGGGGCGCTCTGGATGGGCAATTAGATTTTAAACAAAAATCATTTCTCTTCAAATTCTTAATAAAAGCTAGAAGGAAAAACCGGCTATCAAAAAAAGGATGGCTGGTTTTTCCTTTTTAATTTTCCCAGACTGCTTATTGCGCGATTCTTCATTTCCCTTTACAATACAAGTTAGAAAATAAAAAGGGGTAGTATATGAAGGAAGTAAGATCATTATTAGAAGAAAGTTTGAATATAGATTTTTTATCAGCAACGCTGAGCAACCCAAAAGACAAAAACGGGGTGAAGAAGGTGAAAGTGCGTCCGATTCTGAAAAAAGATGTGCTTTTATTTCAATGTGAAGCACACAAGAATAATCAAGTGTTTCACGACAACTATGAGGCTGAAAAGGCAGTTGAAGTACTTGCAGAATATATGGAGCAGTTCAAGCAGATGCAGCTTGAGACGAAGAAGGTGCGTGCCAGTGTTCTGGTAAGCAAAAAGGGCAAGGTTACGATTCAGAAGAAACAACAGAGTGGCTGTGTGAAAGAGGTGGACCTTTCTCATAACAGAACAAAAAAATATATTTTGCAGGAAGGAATTGCAGTTCCATTTTTGCAGGATCTTGGTGTTATGACGGCGGAGGGAAAGATTGTTCGCACTAAATTTGATAAGTTCCGACAGATCAATCGTTTTCTAGAATTTATTGAAGACATTCTTCCACAGCTTGCAAAAGACCGCGAAGTTACGATTCTGGATTTTGGCTGCGGCAAGTCTTATCTGACATTTGCAATGTACTATTATTTACATGAACTTAAGAATTACGATGTGCGTATCATTGGTCTTGATCTCAAGACAGATGTGATTCGTCATTGTAATGAACTTAGCGAAAAATATGGTTATGAAAAACTGAAATTCCTGGAAGGAAATATTGCAGATTATACCGGAGTGGATGAGGTGGATATGGTAGTGACACTTCATGCCTGCAATACAGCAACAGATTTTGCGTTGGATAAAGCGGTTGGCTGGAATGCAAAGGTCATTTTATCGGTTCCATGCTGCCAGCATGAACTGAATGAGCAGATGGAAAACGAGACTCTGGAACCTGTTTTTAAGTATGGATTGATCAAGGAAAGAATTGCAGCATTGGTGACAGATGCACTTCGTGCAGAATATCTGGAAAGCTGTGGATATGATGCTCAGATTTTGGAATTTATCGATATGGAACACACACCGAAAAACATTCTGATTCGTGCAGTTAAGACTGGCAAGAAAAAAGAGAATCAGGATAGAATAAAGAAGTGCGAAGCGTTTTTAAATGTGGACCCGATGCTTGGAAGATTGTTGAAAGAAAGAGGAGAGGTGTAGATGAGAGAACGTATCATTCGATTTGGTGTTTTGACGATTGTGTTTATTGTTGCTCTAAATATATTCAGTTTCCTAGCAAATCGCGGGAATGCGGATATGACAGCCAATATGAATTCGGCGTCGCTTCCGACGATCTCTTTTCTGGCAGGAGATTCTGAAATTAATTTGCTGGTAGGGCATGTGAATGAGATGGAGATTACTGCGGTGAGAGATACGATCACACCGGTTGACGCAAACGGAACGATACAGGCGAATGTCAATGCTTACGAGGAAGAACTTACATCACTCAGTTATGAGGTCTGTACATTAGATGGCAAAGAAACGCTTTTAGATAAGAAGCAAGAAGCAATCTCAGAAGATATGACGTTGCAGGTTGGAGATGTGCTGGAAGAGGAAGAAGAAGCGGTCCTAAAAATCACGCTGCAGAGCGAAGACAGAGAGATTTATTATTATACAAGAGTCAGAAATTCAGAAGACTTATATCTGGAACAATGTCTGAACTATGTAAAGACGCTCCATTCCAATATGCTAAAGGGAGAAAATACAGACAAAATCAAGCAGGTGATGGAATCAAATGCATCTGGCGATAACACAACTTTGCAGCATGTGACAATCCATTCGGATTTGGAACATGCAACTTGGGGAGGCTTGAAGCCAGAACTGATCAGTCAGGTGAGTTGTGAGGTAAAAGAGACAAAAGAAGCATACACATCTATTTTATTAAGTTATCGTGTACAGTGTGTTGGGGATAATAATCCAAAAGAGATTTATAGTGTAAAAGAATTTTTCAAGGTACGTTATGTGGACGGAGAGTTTTATCTTCTTTCCTATGACCGTCAACTGACAGAAGTGTTTGATGGTTCGAATGTAGTGTTGACAAGCAAAGGAATCAATCTGGGTCTGACAACAGATGATATACAATATAAGGTGAATCAGGATGGCACGATTGTGTCCTTTGTGCAGAATAATGAACTTTGGTGTTACAACAAAGAAGAAGACGAATTTTCGCTGGTATTTAGTTTTGCAGACGCAGAAAATAATGATATCCGTAATTATATTGACGATCATTCGGTTAAAATCCTTTCTATGGAAGAAAATGGCAATACCACATTTGGTGTATATGGTCATATGAATCGTGGTGATCACGAAGGAGAATCAGGCGTTGCTATCTACTACTTTAAGCTGGGACAGAATGTTGTGGAAGAGAAAGCATTTATTCCAAGCGTGCAGTCAAGAGTTATGATCGAACAGAAACTGGGAGAACTTGCTTATTACAATGATGAGACAGGAATCCTCTATGTTCTTGCAGAGGGAGTGCTTCATAAGATTTCTTTAGAAACAGGACAGGATGATATTTTACTGGAAGGTCTGAAAGAGGGGCAATATGTATCTTCGGAAGATGGGCATCAGATTGCTTATCAGAAAAATGAAGAGGGTACAGAAGTAGAAGTGCTGAACTTCCTGGAAGGAACGACGCAAACGATTCAGGCAGAGGCAGAAGAAGTTGTAAAGCCGCTTGGATTTGTTCTTGGAGATTTCGTGTATGGAGTCTCAAAACAGGAAGATACAGGAAAGACATCCTCTGGAGAGACGGTATCGGCAATGTATAAACTAGAAATCCGAGATTCCAAAAATGAAGTGGTGAAGGTTTATCAGGTAGATGGTCTTTATATTTTGGATGCTGCGATTGAGTCAAATATGATTACAATCAAACGTGCAGTAAAGCAGAATGGTATTTATTCCAATGTTTCGGAGGATTATATTACAAATAATGAAGAGAATGTAAGCAGCGTTGTACTGAAATCTTACTGGACAAATCTGAAAGAGACACAGTACCGACTGGTATTCGAAGATGGGATTGATAACAAAAAGGCAATCGTATTAAATCCAAAGCATGTGCTGCATGAGAAAGATACGGTGTTGGAATTTGAACATAGCTCTGCCGAAAATATGTATGCTGTATACGGACTTGGCGAACTGGCAGGAATGTATTCAGAGGCAGGGGAAGCAATTCAGAAAGCAGAGACAATCTCGGGTGTGGTCCTTTCTCCGGGACAGCGATATGTTTGGGAAGACGGTAACCGAGTTGCGTGGTATCGCAATTTTGAGTTGGGTGCATTTGTAACTCAGTCAGGAGAAAGTTCTTTGGCGGCCTGTATCCGTACTGTGTTGGCATATGAAGATAAACAGGTGGATGTACAGTCCGAGCTTCAGTCAAAGACAGCAGTTCAGATTCTTAATGAAAATCTGGAAGGCGAGGCAATTCTCTTTAAAAATTGTTCTTCAAAGGATATGTTTTATCTGATCGACAAGGGGATTCCGGTTATTGCTATGACAGATAGTTCCAATGCGATTGTATTGATTGGGTACGATGCGGTTTCGGTGACATACGTAGATCCAAATGTTGGAGCAATCCGAATCAGAGATATTGAAGTGGTAGATGAGATGACAGAAGCCAGTGGAAAGACATTTCTGGCCTATGTAAAATAAAAGGAGGCAAGGAAATATGGCATATTTTCCTGCTTTTATAGAAATCAAAGGCCGTCCGGTCCTGATTGTGGGAGGCAAAAGGGCGGCACTGAAAAAAATGGAAGTTCTTTTGGAGTTTGAAGCGGAAATTACTATGATCGCGCCTATATTTATAGAAGAGATTCGTCAGGTGGACAGTCCGCTTGTGAAGCGAATAGAACGAACATTTCGTGTAAGTGATGTGGAAGGAATGCACATGGTCATAGCGGCAACAGAAAGCCCGGAGGTAAATCATGTGATAGCAGAGGCTTGCAGAGAAAGAAGAATCCTTGTAAATGCAGTGGATCAGGTCAAAGATTGTGAGTTTATCTTTCCGTCTTATGTGAAACAGGGCGATGTGGTTGCGGCATTTGGCAGCAGCGGAAAGAGTCCTGTGGTGACACAGTATTTAAAAGAACAAAACCGTAGGATTGTGACAGCAGAACTGGCAGAACTGACGGAGAAGCTGGGAAGTCTTCGTGATCAGGTAAAAGAAATGATCCCAACAGAAAAACAGCGAAAAGCATTTTATCAGGAGATTCTTGCAATAGGATTGGAAGAACAGAAGGTTCCGGAAGAGAATAGGATACAAGAGATTCTGAGAAAACATATAGAACAATAGATATGGCGGTTGCTTTTAGGAGCAACCGTCATTATATTTGTCCGTAATCATTTTTTTGAAATCCTGCATCTGTGAAGTGACAGGATGATTCTTGTTATAGCAGAGATAAAAGAAACGATTCATTGATACATTTTCGATCGGGCAGATTTTGATTTCGCCCTTTTTAGCATATTCCTTCACGCAGCGGGAAGAAAGAACACCGAGTCCCAGATTGTGACGGACGGCATCTATGATAGCGGCACTGCTGCTGCATTCCCATTTTGTAACAAAATGCACATGATGTGTCATCATAATATTTTCAAAAATGGCACGTGTTCCGCTGCCGCGCTCTCGCATAATAAAATTCTGATTTGCCAGATCTTCTATTTTAATCATATCTTTTTGTGCAAATGGATGCAGAGGCCCGCAGATCAATTCCAGTTTGTCGCGAAGAACAGGTTCTGTCTGAATTTCTTCACGGAGAATGATCCCCTCTACCAAAGCCAGATCCAGTTCATTGTGAATCAGTCTGTGTTCTAGAAGTTTTGTGTTATCAACAAAGACAGAGACGTCAATGTCAGGATATGCACTGTTTAACTGACAGACAAGGTCGCTCATCAATGTATTTCCGATGGTCAGTGTGGCGCCGATTTTCAGAGGGCGAAGCGATGTAAGGTTTTTCATAGATTGTTCCAGGTTTTCGTGGATTGCAAGAATCTCTTTTGCTCTGCTCATCAGCAGCATACCGGCTGGGGTGATACACAATTCTTTTGAGTGACGCTCAAATAATGTGGTATTGTATTCTTTCTCCAGATCAAGAATAGTCTGGCTGACGGTTGGCTGTGCGATATAGAGTTTATTTGCGGCAGCGCTCATTTTTTTGTATTCTGCAACTGCCAGAAAAATTTTGAGTTGTCGTAAAGTTGCCATAAAATCCTCCTTTGTGAATATAGGGAAAAGGCTATACTATAAATTAAATATTACTATTTTACAAAAAAATGTACAAGTAGTATGATTGCTTTAGAGTTAGGAAAAATATAAGGAAGAAAGTGAAGGAGGAATCGGGTCATGGCATGTACAATTAAGCCGGCAGAGATTAAAAGAGTAAAAGCACTTGGATTTTTGCACAATAAAGGAACAGATTTATTTAATGGCCGTGTGATCACAGTCAATGGAAAGATCACAGCCGCTCAGACAAAAGTGATCGCGGAAGCAGCAGAAAAATATGGAAATGGTGATGTGGAATTTACAACTCGTCTTACAGTAGAAGTAAGAGGAATTCATTTCGACAATATCGAGCCATTCAGAGAATATATTGCACAGGCAGGACTTGAGACAGGCGGAACAGGAGCAAAAGTGCGTCCGGTTGTATCTTGCAAAGGAACAACCTGCCAATATGGTTTGTATGATACATTTGATTTATCAGAAAAGATTCATAACAGATTTTATAAAGGTTACCGCAATGTGACATTCCCTCACAAATTGAAAATCGCAACAGGCGGATGTCCAAATAACTGTGTAAAACCAAACTTAAATGATATTGGTGTTGTAGGAAAAATGATTCCTGCATTGGATGCAGATCTTTGTAAGAAATGTAAAAAATGTCAGGTAGAAGCAGTCTGTCCAATGAAAGCAGCGAAAGCAGAAGATGGTAATGTGACGATCGATGAGGAAGTTTGTATCAAATGCGGCCGCTGTGTAAGAGGCTGTGTATTCAAAGCAATGCAGGGAACACCAGGATATGAACTTTATATCGGCGGAAGATGGGGCAAGAAATTTGCGCATGGTATCCCATTGTCAAAGATCTTCACATCAGAAGAAGAGTTGTTAGATACAATTGAAGCAGCAATGTTACTCTTCAAAGAAAGAGGAGAAGCAGGCGAACGTTTCTCTGATACGATTGCAAGAATCGGTTTTGAAGAAGTTGAGAAAGAACTTCTTTCCAGAGAAATCTTAAATCGCAAAGAACAGATTCTTGGAGAGAACTAAAAAGAGTAAAAATGAAAAAGATGGTATGACAAATACCATCTTTTTATGCGAGTAGAGGTATTTTAGGACTCATATAAGTCAGGCAGTCTTTTGGAAGGGTAATAACGATGTCTCAGGCCTGCATTTGAAGAATGGAAACATGCTTGTTTTTCGGAATCTACTTCAAAACAGAGAAGTGCCGGAGCATCTTGAAGGCAGGAAGCGGTCACGTTTCCTTCTGGATCCGTTACCAGGCAGCCGCCGCCGAATCGGGTATCATTCCACAGATTGCAGCACGCCATATAGACACGATTATCATAGCTTCTGGCAGGAATATATTTGGACCAGATCTTCAGACGGTCACCTGCAATACGAGGAACTGCGTGGGGAGCAAAGATAAGCTGAGCACCGCGCAGCGAAAGTGTCTGTGCAATCTCAGGAAAATGGTTTTCCACGCAAAGAGAGATGCCGACCGAAAGACCACAGGACAGTGAAAAGACAGGTAGTGTCGTTCCAGAAGAAAAAAACGTTTTCTCACGCTCGCCGAGGTGCGTTTTGCGGTAGAACTGGCGGTTGCCGTCAGCGGTAAGAATACCGTGTGTCAGGAAAAACTGGTTCTGCCACGTTTCCATAAAACCGATGAGGATGTCTATCTGTTCCCGCTGGGCCAGATCAGAAATTTGCCGGATATAGTCTGCGTCTGCTGTCAGCGCAAGTTCTGCGGCACGTTCAGGAGCGTATCCGGTCAGAAAGGCTTCCGGAAAACAGAGAGCGCAGCAACCGTGTGCTTTTGCCTGTGCTGTGAAAGATCTGACAGTATTTAAATTTTGAGAGGCATCGATAGTTGCAGATGCCTGCACGAGTCCGAATGTAAACATAAAATCACCTTAAAAATCATTTATTAGATTATTATAATTGACGAAAAATACCGAGACAAGGGAGATGAGAAAATAGATGAGAAAATATATGGTATTGCTGATCATGACAGGGATCCTTTGGGTCACCGGGTGCGCTGCAAAATCAGAAACACAGGATATTGCCGGAGAAAATCAGGAGCAATCCGTTACGTTTACGGATGATCTTGGGCGTGAAGTGACGGTGGAAAATCCAGAACGCGTAGCTGCGCTGATTGGAAGTTTTGCGGAAATGTGGCAGCTTGCAGGCGGAGAAATCTGTGCGACGGCAGATGATGCGTGGGAAGATATGGGACTTACTCTTTCTGAGGACACGGTAAACCTGGGGCAGACGAAAAGTATCAGTGTGGAAAAACTATTTGAGGCAGAGCCGGATTTTATTATTGCAAGTGCCAATACCAGAGTGAACGTAGAACTTTTGGATACGTTGGAGGCGACCGGTGTGCCAACCGCTTATTTTGAAGTATCTGGTTTTGATGATTATCTTCGCGTGTTGAAGATTTTTACTGAGATTACAGGGAGAGAAGATCTTTATCAGGAAAACGGGCTTGCAATTCAGACTCAGATTGAGGATGTGATCGCAAAAAGCGAGAAGCGTCTGCAGGGACAGGAAGGACCGACGGTACTCTTTCTTCGCGTTTCGGCAACGGCGGTCTATGCAAAGAACAGTTCAGATAGTGTGCTGGGTGAAATGTTAAAAGCACTTGGGTGCAGAAATATCGCAGATGATGACGCATCGCTTTTAGAAAATGTGACATTAGAGCATGTACTTCAAATGGATCCGGATTATATTTTTACAGTACAGCTTGGCGGTAATCCAGAAGGAGTAAAAAATCATTTGGACAGTCTGTTTTCGGAAGATTCCGCATGGGCAACGCTTACCGCGGTCAAAGAAGGAAGATGGTATCATCTGGATAAACGCCTGTACAATCTGAAACCAAATGCACGTTGGGGTGAAGCATATGAAGGTCTGGAAGCAATTTTGGAAAAAGAATAGAGAAAGAAAAATTTATATTGCTGCAGTAGTACTGTGTATGACTGCAGCTCTTTGCAGTATTTGTATGGGAACTTCCAATCTGACACTAGTTCAGCTTTGGGAGGCATTATGCAGCGGGAAAAATGGAGGAGGTATGGCGGGCAATATTTTCTGGTATATCAGACTTCCAAGAACGGCGGCATGTCTGCTTGCAGGGGCAGGACTTGCAGTGTCAGGAACGGTGATACAGGGAGTGCTTGCCAATAAACTTGCTTCACCGGGGATCATCGGTGTAAATGCAGGAGCAGGGCTTGCTGTTACGATCTGCTGTGCATGCGGTGCGATCAGCGGCTGGATGATTGCAGGTGCTTCTTTTCTCGGAGCGCTTTTGGCAGTATTTCTGGTATCCTTTACTGCACAGAAAATGAATGCATCAAGAACGACGGTGATACTGGGAGGTGTTGCAGTCAATAGTTTCTTGAATGCAGTGTCGGAGGGAATCACGACACTGTTTCCGGAGGTGGGGATGATGAGTGCGGATTTTCGTGTAGGAGGATTTTCGGCAGTCTCACACATCCGTTTGATTCCGGCAGGGATCTTGATCGTTATTTCACTGTGTATCGTATTTAGCTTATATAATGAACTGGATCTTATGAATCTGGGAGAGGAGATGGCACAGGGACTTGGACTTTCTGTGAAAACGATGCGCACGATTTTCCTGGTGCTGGCAGCAATGCTTGCGGGGGCAAGTGTGAGTTTTGCTGGGCTTCTTGGTTTTGTAGGTCTTATTGTTCCACATATGATGCGGAAAATCGTCGGAAGTGAAAGTAAAAAACTGCTTCCACTAAGTGCACTGGGGGGAGCAACGATTGTGACGGTATGTGATGTGATTGCCAGAACAGCATTCGCTCCATACGAGATTCCAGTGGGGATTTTGATGTCATTTATAGGTGGTCCATTCTTTATCTGGCTGCTTTTAAAGCGAAAAGGAGGGCGTGTACGTGATTGAGCTTATAAATGTATGTGCAGGATATGATGGGGAAGAGATTCTTCATGGAATTCATTTAAAACTGGAATCAGGGAAGGTAACGGCCTTAGTCGGACCAAATGGATGTGGAAAAAGTACGTTATTGAAGGCATTGATACGTCTGAATCCCCATAGTTCGGGGACAATAAATGTGTGCGGAAAAGAAATCAGGGAGTATAGTTCCACAGAGCTTGCAAAGAAGATTGCGTATCTGCCGCAAAGCAGAAATGTGCCGGATATCACGGCACTTAGAATGGTATTGCATGGAAGATTTCCATATTTAAAATATCCAAGAAGATATCGCAAAGAAGATTTTGAAACGGCACGGGAAGCAATGGAGTGGGTCGGAATCAGGCATCTGGCAGAGCAGAATGTGAATCGTCTTTCCGGGGGAAATCAGCAGAAAGTATATATTGCAATGGCACTTGCCCAGGATACACCGGTGATTCTGATGGATGAACCGACAACCTATCTGGATATTGCCCATCAGCTGCGTCTGATGGAGCTTGCAAGAGAGTTGGCAAAGCAAGGAAAAGCAGTGGTGCTGGTCCTTCATGATCTGGCGATGGCTATGCAGACAGCAGATCAATTGGCTGTTCTCTCAGAAGGAAATCTGATGCACTATGGTACTGCGGAGGAAGTGTTTGAAAGTGGAATTTTAAACGAAGTGTTTGGCGTAAAAATTTGCAGAACAATGGTCAATGGAAGCTGGAGATATTATTATGAGTAGAGTGAAAAACTGTCCGAAAGGGCAGTTTTTTTTGATTGAATTTACTTGCGGACTTGGAAAGAAATAACCTTGTTTTGTGAAAAATTCACGAAAACATTTTGTAAAATCTAGCGAAAAAACAGGCAGATTTAAAAATGAATGAAAGTAATTTCATAAGGGAGCGAAAGCCTTGAAAATAAAAACAAAACCGTTATACTAAGGAGCAAATAAAGGAGGTCACGAAAATGAACGAAAAAATTGAAAGCCTGAAAGGCAGACTCATTGTGTCCTGTCAGGCATTACCGCATGAACCGTTACATTCTTCGTTTATCATGGGAAGGATGGCGCTGGCAGCAAAGCAGGGCGGAGCAGTTGGCATTCGAGCCAATACAAAAGAAGATATTCAAGAAATTCAAGCTCAGGTAGATCTTCCAATCATCGGAATCGTGAAAAGAGATTATGCAGACAGTAAAGTGTATATTACACCTACCATGAAGGAAATTGAAGAGTTGATGGAAGTTAAACCAGAAATCATCGCAATGGATGCGACAATCGCAACAAGACCGGGACAGAAGTCTTTGAAAGAATTTTTCGAAGAAGTGAAAAAGAGATATCCAGAGCAGCTTTTCATGGCCGATTGTTCTACAGTGGAAGAAGCTGTTTATGCAGATGAATTGGGATTTGATTTCATTGGAACCACTATGGTTGGATATACGGAACAAAGCAAAGGTGACAAAATCGAGGAAAATGATTTTGAAATCTTGCGGGAGATCATTTCAAAGGTAAAACATAAAGTCATTGCGGAAGGCAATATCAATACACCGGAAAAGGCAAAACGTGTGATTGAACTTGGAGCGTTTAGTGTTGTAGTAGGTTCTATTATTACAAGACCACAGCTCATCACAAAGAATTTTGCAGAAATATTGGGTTAATAAAAAAATAATATAAATCATTTACAAAGGAGAGGAAACCATGAGAAATCTTGACAAGTACAAAGGTGTCATTCCTGCATTCTATGCATGTTATGACAAAGAAGGCAACATCAGCCCCGAAGGCGTACAGGCACTGACAAAATACTTCGTAGAAAAAGGTGTAAAAGGTGTATACGTAAACGGATCTTCAGGGGAATGCATTTACCAAAGTGTAGAAGACAGAAAAATCGTTTTGGAAAATGTAATGAAAGCAGCAGAAGGGAAATTGACAGTCATCGCACATGTTGCGTGCAACAACACAAAGGACAGTGTAGAACTTGCAAAACATGCAGAAAGTCTTGGGGTAGATGCGATTGCTGCTATTCCACCAATTTATTTCCGCTTGCCAGAATATGCAATTGCAAAATACTGGAATGATATGAGTGCAGCGGCACCATACACAGATTTTGTAATCTATAACATTCCACAACTTGCTGGTGTTGCATTGACACAAAATCTATTTGCAGAGATGAGAAAAAATCCAAGAGTGATTGGCGTGAAAAATTCTTCGATGCCAGTACAGGATATTCAAATGTTCAAACAGGCAGCTGGTGAAGACTACATTATTTTTAACGGACCGGACGAACAATTCATCAGTGGGCGTGTGATCGGAGCAGAAGCAGGAATCGGCGGAACATACGGTGTTATGCCGGAATTATTTTTGAAATTAGATGAACTTGTAAAAGCAAATGATATGGCAACAGCAAGAGAACTTCAATATGCAGTAAATGAAGTGATTTATAAAATGTGCTCTGCGCATGGAAATATGTATGGCGTAATTAAAGCAATCCTTAAGATCAACGAAGGATTAGAGCTTGGAGGAGTAAGAGAACCACTTGCAGCACTGATTGAAAGTGATATGCCAATCGTAGAAGAAGCAGCTAAAATGATTCGTGATGCAAAAGAAAAATTTCTTGCATAAGAATCTGTAGGGGAACGTTTTATTAAAAGAGAATGAAAAGAGAGTTTTAGGAGGAGAAAAAATGCAAGGATTTACGACGATTGACCTGGTCATCTTAATTGTATATCTGGCGGCAGTTTTATTTGCGGGTCTTCATTTTGCCAAAAAAGAAATGAAGGGAAAAGAATACTTTAAGGGAGACGGAACAGTACCTTGGTGGGTAACATCTGTATCAATTTTTGCGACTTTATTAAGTCCGATTTCATTCCTGTCACTGGCAGGAAATTCATATGCCGGAACATGGCTGATGTGGTTTGCACAGCTCGGTATGCTTCTGGCAATTCCACTTACAATTAAATTCTTTCTGCCAATTTACAGTAAATTAGATATTGATACTGCTTATCATTATCTTGAACTGAGATTTGGAAGCAAAGGACTTCGTGTACTTGGTGCTGTCATGTTCATCATTTATCAGGTAGGACGTATGTCGATCATTATGTATCTGCCATGTATGGTTCTTGGAAGCTTGACAGGTATTAATGTAAATTTACTTATCATAATCATGGGTGTGATCGCGATCATTTACTCATACACAGGCGGTCTGAAATCCGTACTTTGGACAGACTTTATTCAGGGATCAGTCCTTTTAATTGGTGTAACGTTTGCGTTTGTATTCTTGATTGCAAATCTGGACGGTGGAATAGGAGCAATTTTCACAGCATTTGCAACAGAAGGCAAATTCCTTGCTGAAAATCAACCGATCTTTGATATCAATATTTTAAAAGACAGTGTATTTATCATGATCGTTGGTGCAGGATTCAATACAATGGGATCTTATGTATCAAGTCAGGATATTGTACAACGTTTTACAACAACAACAGATACAAAGAAATTAAATAAAATGATGTTAACAAATGGTGCATTATCAATCTTTATCGCTACAGTATTCTATTTTATCGGTACAGGATTATATGTATTCTACAAACAGAATGCATTGCCACCAGCAGCTGCACAGGATCAGATTTTTGCTTCTTATATTGCATTTGAACTTCCAGTTGGTATTACAGGACTCCTCCTTGCGGCAATTTATGCAGCAGCACAGTCAACACTTTCAACTGGTCTTAATTCAGTAGCATCAAGCTGGACATTAGATATTCAGGAACGTTTATCAAAGAAAGAATTAAGCTTTGAAAAACAGACTAAGATTGGACAATATGTGTCATTGATCGTAGGTATTTTCTCAATTGTAGTGGCTATGGTGCTTGCAAACGGCGGAGTGAAATCTGCTTACGAATGGTTCAACGGATTCATGGGATTAGTTCTTGGTATTCTGATCGGAACATTTATCCTCGGAGCATTTACAAAAGTTGCAAATGCATTTGGTGCAACACTTGCATTTATCGCTGCATCAGCAGTTATGGTTGGTATCAAATATTTTGCACCAGCAGGTTCTGTATCAATCTGGTCATACTCAATCATTTCAATTGCAGTATCAGTTGTCGTTGGTATTCCGGCAAGTATCATCTGGAGAAAAGTAAAAGGTGACACTTCTGTGCCAGCACCACATACAACTATTTACAAAAACTAAGAGGTGGTATTATGATTTTTGGAAATATTCAGAATTTAGCAGAATATCCATTTCTGGAAGAACAGATCAAAAAATGTTTTGAGTATGCAAAAAACCATGATTTGCTTACATACGAAAAGGGCAGTCACAGTATTGATGGAGAAAGATTGTTTGTAAATATTGTGGAATATACGACAACAGCAGCCGAAAATCGTTTCTGGGAAGCGCATCAGAACTATTTAGATGTACATTTGATGCTGCGAGGAAAAGAACAGATTGATCTGAATTTCATTCAAAATATGGATGTAAAAGAATTTGTAGAAAAGGACGATTTCCTTCCAATGGAAGGTGACAAAAACAGTTCGGTTGTGTTAGAAGATGGAGATTTTCTAATCTGCTATCCGAGTGATGGACATCGTACTGCAGTGGCAGCAGATGAGCCAGAGAGAATAAAAAAGGCAATTTTTAAAGTCCAAATTGCATAAATTTAGGGAACTTCATATGGTACAGCAAGGCAAATCGAGAGCAGTTCTTGATTTGCCTATTGTACTATATTATAATGGTTTGTGCAAAGTGGTACGGTGTTAAGGAGTGAATATGAAGAAATACGTAAGTATCGATATTGGCGGAACGGCAATAAAATATGGATTAATTGGTGAGGACGGAGCCATTCTTTGTAAAAAAGAAATGAGAACGGAAGCAAAAAAGGGTGGTCCGGCAATTTTAGAAAAAGCAGTTGGAATCGTGAAAGAATTTGCAGAAGCAGAACAGCTTGCGGGGATTTGTATTTCAACGGCAGGTATGGTGGATACAAAAAAGGGAGAAATCTTTTATTCGGCGCCATTGATTCCAAATTATACAGGAACCAGATTTAAAGAAACGATGGAAAAGACATTCGGAATACCGTGCGAAGTGGAAAATGATGTGAATTGTGCCGGATTAGCTGAATATATATCAGGGGCTTCAAAAGGAAGCGAGACAGCGGTCATGCTTACCATTGGAACCGGAATTGGTGGAAGCATGATCATCGACGGAAAAGTATTTCATGGCTTTTCGGGCAGCGCTTGTGAAGTCGGATATATGCATATGAAAGACAGTGATTTTCAGACTCTCGGGGCAGCAAGTATCTTGACAAAGAAAGTAGCAGAGGTAAAAGGGGAATCTGAAGAAATCTGGAATGGATATCATATCTTTGAAGAGGCAAAAAAAGGAGATAGTATCTGTAATCGAGCAATTGATGAGATGGCAGATGTACTTGGAAAGGGTATTGCCAATATCTGTTATGTGGTGAATCCAGAAGTGATCGTACTTGGTAGTGGAATCATGGCTCAGGAAGAATTCTTAAAAGAAAAAATACAAAATGCTGTGAACAGGTACCTTGTGTCCAGCATTGCAAAGCATACGAGGATTGTGTTCGCACAGCACAGAAATGATGCGGGGATGTTAGGTGCATTTTATCATTTCTGCCAGTGCCAGAGAAAATAGGTGAAAATGAGATGGAATACTATATTAAATCGGTAATCCCAATTATTGAATCAAATTATGACAATTTTACAACGGTAGAGAAAAATATCGCAGACTTTTTTATTTGCAATCGTAAAAAGATGGATTTTTCAGCTAAAGCGATTTCTGAAAAACTTTTCGTGTCAGAAGCATCTTTGTCACGTTTTGCAAAAAAGTGCGGGTATCGAGGGTATCGCGAGTTCATTTATCAATATGAAGAAACATTTGTAGAAAAGCAGGAATCGATTCGTGACAATACACGAGTGGTTATGAATGTATACCAGGAACTTTTAAATAAGACCTACAATCTGATCGATGAAGCTCAGATTGGAAGGATCTGCCGATATCTAAATCAGGCGGATCGTGTATTTGTATGCGGAAAAGGAAGTTCAGGACTTTCTGCAAGTGAGATGGAGCTGCGTTTTATGCGAATTGGCGTTGATATTGATTCTATTCAGGATTCTGATGTAATGCGTATGCAGGCTGTTTTTCAGGATAAGAGAAGTCTGGTGTTTGGATTCAGTATCAGCGGAGCCAAAGAAGAAGTCCTGTATTTGCTCCAGGAAGCAAATAAGCGCGGTGCAAAAACAGTGCTTTTGACTGCCCAAAATAAACCGATCTTCGATGAATTTTGCGATGAAGTGGTACTGCTCCCGTCGTTAAAGCATCTCAATCATGGAAACGTTATTTCACCACAATTCCCAATTTTGGTGATATTGGATGTGATCTACTCCTATTATGTGGAAAAAGACAAATTTGAGAAAGAGGTTTTGCATGATAACACATTAAAGGCACTCGCAGATGGCAAAAAAGGATATAGAAGGGAAATAGAATAGAGTAAGAAAAATGCGATTCCTGATTTTCGGGAATCGCATTCTTTTTGTGTATTATGCTGTTTTAAAAATTCGATATTGATATTTCTGTAATGCCGTATAAACAATGATACCCAATACACCGCAGGATAAAACTTCACCAACGCCTACTGTCAACATCATAAATGGAATTGGAAGTGCAACTCCGTAAGCGTAACGAAGTACGAATGGTACGATCACTGTGTTGGCAAGGATCGGTGGCAGTGGTGCAAGATATTTGCTCTGATTGCGAAGCATGTAAGTGAAAACAGCTCCGATCAAAGTAGCAAGGCTTCCGAAAATAATGTCTGGAAGTACGGCACCGCCGAGGATGTTACCAATCAGGCATCCGATAAATAATCCAGGAATTGCGGCTGGTGTAAACAGCGGCAGGATTGTGAGTGCTTCTGCGATACGAATCTGTACCTGACCAAATGCGATTGGTGCAAATACGACTGTGAGCACTACGTAGACTGCGGCAATCATGGCTGCCTGAGTCATAAACAATGTTTTTTGTTCTTTCATATTCTGTTGTCTCCTTTAGTTTTGTTTTACGAGTGGAAGGTCGCGAACACTCGATTCATTTTACGGCGGGAATCGCCGGTGTAAACCCGTTAAGACCTTGTTTTTATGGGCTTTACAACGATTGAAAGTATAACATAAGGAGTGAATAAAATCAAGGTTTGTACAAGACTGAATTTGAGACGCAAGAAACAATTCAAAAATGGCGCAGAACAGTGTATAATATATGAGTCAGTTTTGATTATTTAGGAGGATTATTTTATTATGGAAAGAATTGCAAGTTTTACAATCAACCATTTAGATTTATACCCAGGAATTTATGTTTCCAGAAGAGACAAAAAGGGCGATTGCACTGTGACTACATTTGATCTTCGTATCACAGCGCCAAACAGAGAACCAGTGATCGATGTGCCGGCACTTCATACAATCGAGCATCTGGCAGCAACTTATCTTAGAAACTGTGAATGTAAGAATGATGTGGTTTATTTTGGACCAATGGGATGCCGCACTGGATGCTATCTTTTGATGTTTGGAGATCTGAATTCAGAAGATGTCTATGATTTGATTCTGAGTATGTGTGATTTCATCATTGGATTCGAAGGGGAGATTCCAGGAGCACAGCCAGAACAATGCGGCAATTACTCAGAACAGAATCTGAATATGGCGAAATTCTATATTCAAAAATACAAAAATGATCTTGTAAATCATAAGAGATTTGTTTACCCACAATAGGAGGACATTTATGAAAGTTGATGCAGTGATTTTTGATGTAGATGGAACCCTTTGGGATACGACTGATCTGGTTGCAAAGGCATGGAACAAAGCAGTGGAAGTGTATGGGATTACTGATAGAGAACCGATTACAGGTGATATTCTGAAACGTGAATTTGGAAAGCCGATGAATATCATCATGGATAATCTGTTTCCAGACCAAGACGAGAACACAAAGACAGAGCTTCTTGCACTCTGCTGTGAATACGAGCACGATATTTTAGAAAACTGGCTGGAAGATATTTTATATCCGGGAGTAGCAGAGGTGTTTGAGACACTTTCTAAGAAATGCAAGGTTGGTGTTGTAAGCAATTGCCAATCAGGCTATATTGAGCTTTTCTTAAAAAAGAATCATCTGGAGCAGTATGTGATCGATACAGAATGTTATGGGGATACACTTCTTAGTAAAGGGGAAAATATTAAGCTTCTGATGGAGCGTAATGGAATAGAGCATGCGATTTATGTGGGAGATACGATCGGAGATTATAATGCGACCGTGTTTGCAGAGATTCCATTTGTATTTGCAAAATATGGATTTGGAAAGGTGGAAAATCCATTCAGAGCCATTGATGATATTCGTGAAGTTCTGGAGATGGTATAGCCTATGCAGAAAAACTGGAAAAGGACATTTTATACGATTTGGGTTGGACAGGCGTTTTCGCAGCTGTCCAGCTCAATTTTGCAATTTGCGATTGTATGGTATCTGACGGACAAAACGAAGTCTGGAATGATATTGGCGATGGCAATGCTGGTAGGATATCTGCCGCAGGGACTGCTTGGGCCGTTCATTGGAGTATATATCGACCGCATGAATCGCAAATTATTGATGGCAGTATCGGATTTAGTGATCGCGGGTGTCAGTTTGATTCTGGCGTTTGCCAGTTTTTCGGGAGAGCCGCCAATCTGGCTGATTCTTGGAGTGATGCTTGTGCGTGCGATCGGAACCGCATTTCACACTCCGACTTTGCAGGCGGTCACACCACAGTTGGTTCCGAAAGAAGAACTTACAAAGTGTGCGGGTTATACACAATCACTGCAGTCGGTGTCACAGATATTAAGTCCGGCTCTCGCAGGCGTGTTGTACAGCACATGGAATCTGGGTGCGATTATTTTTCTGGATGTACTGGGTGCATTGATCGCAGTTACGTTTTTAATGGTCTGTGAGATTCCAAAGCACGAAGGTGCAGAAAATCAGACCAAAGTTCAGGTGGTCAAGGAAGCGCTGGAAGGATGGAACATCCTTCGCACCAAGAAAGGAATGCTGGGACTTGTACTGGTAAGCTCGCTGTATACAATCGCTTTGATGCCGGTCAGCGCTTTGTTTCCACTAATGAGTATGGGGAGATTTGGCGGAACAAGTACTCATGCCAGTATTGTAGAAATCATCTTTTCACTTGGATTTTTTGCGGGGTCACTGATTCTTGGAAAATGGGGAGGCACAAAGAATAAAATATATACGATTGTGCTGTCTTATGTCATGATGGCAGTTGCACTCTGGGGTTCAGGACTGCTTCCGGCAAATGGATATGTGATATTTTGCTTCTTTGCATGGCTGATGGGAGTGTCGGGTCCGTTTTATTGGGGCATGTACACACCGCTGCTGCAGGAAAAATTTGAAGAAAAATATATGGGACGAGTGATGTCGATCACAGGCAGCATAAGACTGATCACGGGTCCGCTTGCACTAGTAATCTCCGGAATTTTCGCAGACTATTTCGGAGAAGAAAATTGGTTTTTGGTGGCAGGGGCGATCGTTACGATTGCGGCTCTGTGCTGTATGTTGATTCCTTCAATCCGAAAGATAGATGAATAAGTGTTTGAAAAAGGTGCAGATAAAAGCGGGGGAATGGTGTGTTTAAGAGACATATCATTCCCTAAAATTTTGTATAAAGTTTAAAAAGGAGAGATGAGCAGATTCAATGTTAAAGTGACGCGTCAGAAAATTACTATTTATGTGTTTATATTAAGAGAAAAACGTTCGTTTATGCAGGAAAAAGAAAAGATTTGGCTTTTCTTTTTTTATTCTTATGAAAATTAGACATGTTAAAGTAGTAAATTACAGAAGATAGATTGCGACAGAAAAATAATTTAACATATTAATTTTAAATAATAAAATATATCGCACTATTTGATTCGGAAAGAATGTCAAATAGTGCTTTATTTATATGCGAAAATAAAGTTATGCAAGAAGTTTACATTTTCTTCTTTACCTACTTTTTCATTTTT
>CAZUVY010000035.1:0-6503 GCA_964623905.1 uncultured Faecalimonas sp. | reverse complement strand
AAATAAAGTTATGCAAGAAGTTTACATTTTCTTCTTTACCTACTTTTTCATTTTTAATTGTTGATTGAGAAATTTTATCCGTTAGTTAATTCTTATTGTAGAAAACTTTTTTTCTTGAGTTTGATGATGCAAAACAGGAACTTAGCTTAGCAATTGTTGAATCTGTAAGAAATATTCCGTATTGCGAAACGGATGGGCAATGCATTACATATATCAGTAATGCAATTAAATTCAAATATTGTTTTTTATGTAAAAAGAATTTGACGAAAGAAAAAATAGAAAATCTCTATGCCTAGTGTGAAGAAAAAATATATATAGAAAAATTTAGTGATATAGAATTTCGACATGATTTAAAGAATGCGCTTGTTCATTTACCAGAAAGGCAACAGAAAATTATAGCTTGTGTCTTGGAGGGTTATTCGGATGCACAAATTGCAGAAATTATGAGAATATCAAGACAATATGTCAACAGAATACGTAAACAGGTCAGTAAAAACGTGTTTTTATTTCAGAAAGGTAATGGAGTGTGATGTAAATGTATAGTGCAAAGCGTAAGAAAGTAATTTCTGAATCTCAGAAGTTTTTAGGATGCAGTGAAAGAGATGGGAGTCATAAACAGATTATTGATATTTACAATAAATATGAACCACTCCCGAGAGGATATGTTGTACAGTATGATGATTATTGGTGTGCAACATATATTTCTACAATTGCTATACTTGCAGATTGTACAGACTTAATTCCTGTGGAGTGTAGTTGTGCTCAAATGGTTGATTTGTGTAAAACTATGGGAATATGGCAAGAAGATGATTCATATCACCCTTTGCCTGGAGATATCATATTTTATGATTGGGATGATAATGGTCTAGGTGATTGCAAAGGATATCCGGAACATGTGGGATATGTTATTGAAGCAGACAAATCAAGTATGCTAATTATCGAAGGAAATTATAAGCATTCAGTTAACTATAGAACAATTGATGTTAACAGCAAATATATTCGCGGATTTGGAGTGCCAAATTATGAGAAAACGATGGAAGAAGTATTGTTTGATATAAATAAGTATGTGATTAAAGAAGGAGATACATTGTCTTCTATTGCGAAACGATTTGATCAAGATATAGATACGATAGTAAAAAGGAACTTGATTTCAGATCCTAATGTAATATATGTGGGACAAATTCTTTATATACCATCTCAAGAGAAAAAACTAATCTATGAGGTAAAAGAAGGCGATACCTTATCACAAATTGCACTAAGATACGATACGGCAATAGATAAATTGAAATGTATTAATAACATTGAGGATATTCATCGTATTTATGTAGGGCAAAAGATAGTAATATCGGATTAACTAAGCACAGGTTTACAAATAGCGAGTAGTAATCTTTTTATTAGATGAACTTCATGATAAGCATTAGATAAATGTCTGTTTTGAAAGAGGGCGATAATTATGAGAAAGTATTTAAGTAGATTAAGAAACCCAGCCACTATTATTGGAATTTTGGGTTATGTATTAACTATATTAACAGCCTTAGGGGTTGCCATTGACAATGAGATGATCATGACAATTGTTCAAAGTCTTTGTGCAATCTGTGTTTTGCTTGGAATTTTGAATAATCCCGAAACAACGGGGATTGATTTTCCAATCAAAGAGTAACTGACCTAATCATATCTAATGCTTTTAGAAGTTCAAGAATAATTATTTTTAGTTGCATATTTGGGAAGTTTTTACTTCTTAATTATATGAAAGGCTTAAGAGAAGATAAGCCAATGACATATGTCACTAAAGGTAGGATGATGAAGGCCAAATCACTCTACAAAACTAATATCAGGAGGAAATTTTTATGGCACGATTCCAAGAAATCTATTCGGGTATAGACAAGTATTACCTGAAAACAAGCTGGACCAAATTCGCATCCATTTTTGATGCATCAACCCATATCACAGCAATGAGATTTGAAACAGCAGCGTCTAATCCGTTTTATTTGTCATACAGAACCTATAACAAAGGAAAGGGATGGCTTCCATATGTAAGTAGCAAAAATTCAGGTGAATATGCGGGCTTTGAAGCAACAGATACAAGATATGTGCAATCAGTAGGAATCAAGGTGTTAGATGCTACAACGGGTACAAGTCTAGATAGTAAATATATTGTAATGTATCGTGCATTTTTGAATGATAAGTGGCAGCCATGGGTAAGTAATGCTACACCAGAACTTATGTATGCAGTTTTTAATGAATTCAATTTAGGTGGATCATTGGATACAGTAAACGGGGATGCGGGAGCTCCAGGAACAGAGCATTTGTTAACACGATTCCAAATTCGTATTTTTAAGGATAATGGAGTAGCTGAAGATGATGAATCTTTTACTGGTGGTGTCGTGAATTCTGAAAAGAGCTATTTAGTTGGTAATACATGGAGCGCGTTTACGAACCAAGCTACGGCAGCTCATATTGACGGAATTAAACTACAAACAGGGGCAAATAAAGGCTACTATTTATTGTATAAGACATGGCATGAAGGAAGAACAAGTTACTATCCAGCAGTAAAAAGTACGGATAATGATTATGCAGGATATCCAAACAAACCAATCCAAAGAGTGAATATCCAAGTCTGCAGAAATGATGGGACAAAGATGGGCTCAGGTGTAATCGTTATGTATCGTGCAATTGTGGATGGTGAGTGGCAGCCATGGGTAAGTAATGCGGATCCAGAGTGGATGAGGTTTGCCAAATCTAAATACGGACTTCAAGGAACTTTAAATGAAGCTGGAACCTATGCAGGAGCTGAGGAAAAAAATATCGAAGGTATTGAAATCCGAATCTACGAAGATGATTCAACTGACGCAGGGGCAGGAAGTTTTGTAGGTACAGAAAAAGAATTAAGTATGCGATATGTGGCGAACAGTTCTACGAACTGGAAGTCATTTACGCAAAGAGTAATTGCTTCACCAATTGATGGAATTGAAATCAAGACAAGTGAAGCAAGCTATTATCTTCTCTATAAAACATGGAACGAGGGAAAAACGGCATATTATCCAGCCGTAACAAGTACAGAAAATGATTATGCAGGTTATCCAGGAAAGCCTGTACAAAAATTAAACATTAAGGTGTACAAAAGCGATGGCACACAGCTTACAAAAGACGTAGTAGTAATGTACCGAGCATACGTAGAAGGAAAATGGCTGCCATGGGTAAGTAATGCTGATCCTGAATGGATGGAAAGCGTTAAAAAACAATTTAATCTAGATGGTTCATTAGACACTGCAGGTGGATATGCCGGAGTAGAAGGAAAGAATATCGAAGGTATCGAGGTCAGATTATTTGAAGGAAGTACGCTTGCGCTTCCGGAGGAAGAGCTTCTGGGAACAGAAACAACAGCAACAATGAGCTATCTGAAAAATGGTGCATGGACGGGATTCAGCAATAAAGTGGAAACAACCGATATTGATGGAATCAAGATTCAGACACCAGCTTCCAAGTCATATTACCTTGCATATAAGACGCAGAATGAAGGTCAGACATCATTCTATCCAATTGTAACGAGTACGGAAAATGATTATGCAGGTGCTTCAGGAAAACCAATTCAGAAGCTATGCATTCATGTGTATAGAAACGATGGAACAAAACTTGCTACAGGAGTAGTGGTAATGTACCGAGCACTTGTGGATGGAGCATGGTTACCATGGGTAAGTAATGCTGACCCTGAATGGATGCAGGCTGTACAAGTAAAATATGCATTAGGTGGAAAATTAGATACTGAATCTTACTATGCAGGAATTGGCGGAAAGAATATCGAAGGTATTGAGATCCGTATCTTTGAAGAAAATACGTCTACAATTACTCCTGTAGGAAACTATAAGATCATTTCAAACGTACCATTCATCACACAGAGAGGAACATATCCAACGGGATGTGAAAGTGTGTCTACAGTTATGGCGCTTCAATATGCAGGCGTGAACATGTCTGTTGACAACTTCATTGACAATTATCTTGATAAACAGGCATATCCGTTCAATCCAAATGAAACATTTGGTGGAAACCCACGCTCGTCAAGTGGATTTGGATGTTATGCTCCTGTAATCAAGAAAGCGTTAGATAAGTTTTTGCCAGAACTGGGATATAGATCAAGATCATTATATCATGCTTCATTAGAAGAGTTATGTATCGACTATATTGACAATAATGTTCCAGTGATTCTATGGGCAACAATGGAAATGAAAGCTCCTTATGTGAGCAGGACTTGGGTCCATAATGGAACGCAGATCAATTGGATTGCACCGGAACATTGCTTATTGCTGGTGGGATATGATGATAACCATTACATTTTCCATGATCCACTCAAGTATGCGGGGCTTACATACTATAGCAAAGAGGCTGTAGAAGTGGCGTATAAAGGACTATATGAGCAAGCGATTGTACTAGTAGAAGATATTCCTGTAACAGAAGTGGTAATAAGTCATTCGTCTGTAGAACTAATTGAAGGAGAGATAAAAGAATTAGCCGCCACAGTATTTCCAGATGTCGCAGACGATAGCGTGATTTGGTCAAGTAGTAATTCATCGGTGGCAACAGTGAATGCAAATGGAATGGTTACAGCAAAAAGTATTGGTACTGCAGACATTACAGTTACAGCAGGAAATAAAAGTGATATTTGTAAAGTAATAGTAGTAGGGACTAAAAGTTTTGGAGAATTAGGGGCTAAGGGATATGTTAGAGATGATGACGTGCAAAAAACTTCTGACAACTTCTGTATTACGCAAAAAAGTCTTGCAGCTATTTTATTGGACGCCGGTATCAATGAATTAGAAGAGGCCAGTGTCGTTCAATTATACTATGATGACTGGTATTTGTTTTCTGTACAACAAAATAAAGAAAATAAAGAAATTGCATATGGATTATGTAAAATGAGAGAACAAGAGTTTGATGGAGGGGATGGAGATGCACAAGGCGTTACCATTTCGTTTGTAGGATTTGATATGGAAAAATTGATGAATTGTATTAATACTCCTACATCAAGTACTAAACAAATTTTAGCAAATCATATTACAGATGTGGTATACAATTTTAAATTAAATGGTGAGAGAATGCCATATAATGATAAATTAAGCAGCTATTTCAAAAAGGCACAGTCAAAAGCACCTTATCTTATTGCTGAGATGTATATTCGCTCCTTGGCTAATACAGCGGTTAATGGTGTACTTGAAGCTCCTGTATATTGTAAAAATCTTGTACAGCGTTATTCAGAACTTGAGAGAGAAATTAATTCATCAGAGTTTTCTTTAACTACACCAGAATATCAATCAATGGTTTTAAAGGAATTTGATGAGAAAAAAAGAATTCCTCTTGCACTTAAAAACAACAATGAGCAAGCAGGTAAACAAATATACTTGGATGACAAAATTCATATTGCGGATTCCGATAGTTTGTCACTCTATGAGAAATATGCAATTCTAATGTCTCACACAGCGAATGTTAGTTTTAATTCTTTTGCAGCAGAGGTTGTTTTTCATGCGGAAGCATTGGAAGAATTTTGGGCTAATTTTAGTGAGTATTATGAGTCGGCACTTCGAGCTGATATGGCATTAGGAGAAGAATATGAAAGTGGATTTTTTGATCAGTACTATGATTTAGAAGGAACATTAGTACAGGAGCAAATTCAATATCATGGAGAGTATTAGAAGACGTGCGTGATGCAATACAATATTAGCGGATATGATCGTTTATGAGGTGATTCAATAGTTAAAAAAGAGAAAGTATTTTTGTATGATAAGTTGAGAGACATAGATTAGCACAAAAAGTGCTCTCTATAATTGAATATACAATATGATAATGCTTTATTAAGAAATATGCGTAGCAAAGGTAAGAAGTTAAAGAAGTTGGAATTTACTTGTCATGGATTCTGATGTATACTATGCTTAGTTCTGAAAGTTCACGGAGGTATATGGTCCTATGAATCTATTAATATATATATTAGATGCAGGTTTGAAAGAGATATCAATCATTATAATACTTATAGGAATCATAAGTAGTGTTGTGAAAATAAGGAAAAAAAGCAAAGGAGTACAGACCTTGATGTCCACTATGGTCTTTGGATGTGTTGCTTATTTGTTTCTAGCATCACATGGTACTTGGATTATGTATAACGACTGGTGGATATGTGGTAAGCACATTGAAGATATACAGTCAAGATATGGTTCCTTCGATTACGAGGTACATTTTTTCAATGGAGGCGGTCGAGTAGGATATTATTTGTATCATAGTAATGGACTAATGCCAGATCCAAATTATTTAGATCATTATTATATAATGGAATATGATGAGCAAGGAAAAGTTTATTCTATTTCCCTTGGTGCGCAACAAGGCGGCTAACAAGAAACATTTTTTGAGATGATGGCAAGATTTCATTTTGAAATTCAATTTGCAAAATAGCACCATTCATGCTAAAATGCTTAACATTACTAAAAAGCAGTAACGCCAGAGAGCAGTAAACGCCAAAT
>CAZUVY010000034.1:1604-27946 GCA_964623905.1 uncultured Faecalimonas sp. | reverse complement strand
ATATAATATTTTATATAGAGGAAACATATGCGGCGGACTACAGAATAATCACTTTCTATAACATAACGTTTTATAAAATAGAAAAAGTGGCAAATCTGCCACTTTAAAATTTACGCAATTCGTCTTCCACATCTGGATCTGCTTCTTTTATTGATTTAATTTCTACATAATAGCCTGCAGATGCATTGATTTCAACCCAAACTCGATCGCCAACCTTATGTCCCATAACGGCTTTTCCCATTGGAGACTCCGGACTGATCAGATTTTTAAGTGAATTCCCACGGACTGTCGTTACAATCTTAAATTCTTCTACTTCATCGTCATCCTCAAAATACAATTCTATCACATTTCCAAGACCGACTTCGTCTGCTTTTGACTCATCTTTGATTACAATTGCTGTCTTGATCATCTTTTCCAGATATCGGATTCTACTCTCATTTTGATTCTTTGCCTGCTTCGCAGCTTTATATTCAAAATTTTCACTCAGATCTCCATGTGCTCGTGCTTCTTTTACATCTTCCAAAAGTTCTTTACGCAAGACAACTTTTCGATGTTCTACCTCTGCCATCATGTCATCTATATCTTTTTGTGTTAATTTATCAAACATGGTATCACTCCTCATCACTTCTTTCTATATATCCTAACTCTTTTGTTGATTTTTCACAAGAATTTATTAATTCTTTTTTACGTATTGCATTTCCATTTTTCTTTTTGTATAATGGCTTCACAGACAGATATTCTCCACAGGACTATTTTACAAGGAGAATATATGACACAAGTAACATTTCAAAATCTAAACTTAAGTAACGCTTTTTTATTTGCTGCAGCCTTATTAGATGAAGAAGTCTGTTGTATTGTCTTGGAATTAATCTTCGGAAGAGAATTTGCGGAGCTAATTGTAAAATCGGAACATACCATTTTATATAATCCGGATTCTCGTAGTGTTCGTCTGGACATTTATGCAACAGATAAGGAGAACCGCAATTATAATTTAGAAATGCAAAACAGTAATAAAAAGAATCTTCCCAAACGTGCACGTTATCATCAGGCAGAACTGGATGTCTCCTCTCTAAAACCCGGAGAAGATTTCAATCAATTAAAACCGAGTTTTGTTGTTTTTATTTGTACTTTCGATCCTTTTGGCCAAGGATTATACCGCTATACATTCAAAGAGCAGTGTCAGGAAATTGACATGAATCTAGGCGATGAAACCACAAAGCTTTTTCTCAACACAAAGGGAAAATACAAGGAAAATACTCCTGACGAATTGATTCATTTTCTAAATTATATTGAAGACAGTACCGAAGCCTGTGCAAGACAGAGCAATGATGAACGCATCTATAGGCTGCACAATAAAATCGTCGAATTGAAAAAAAGCAGAAATCTGGAGGTGGATTATATGTATTTAGAAGAATGGCTCAGAGATGAAAAAATTGCTGGACGCGAAGAGGGTCGCGCTGAAGGACGCGCTGAGGAACGTCAATATGTCAAATGACAACATTGTTGACTCAATTCCTCGTCTCGCATCCGATCCTGAATTCTATAACAATATGCTTCAAAAATATTGTCTATAAACAAATCTGAAACTTATCAAAACCTTCTTAGCTGGATACCACTTACGTATCCAGCTCTAAAAAAATCACAAAACAAAAAAACATAGTCTGGAGAAACTCTGTCTGTAATCTAAAAAGAAAAAGAGACAATTACAAAGAACCATCCCTCTGAACGTTGATCTGCTCTTTTTGTTGTCTCTTTTTATATATTTTCCTATCTAGAACATCTGAATTGTAATTCTTCCCATCTCTTATCCACTTCTTTTTGGAATTCTTCGATGAGATGTTCATTTCCTTTTTTGAATAAATGTTTGAATCTGCCTTGTTTGCTTAAGAAGTCTTCGATTGGAAGTTTCTTCTTTGGCTCATAATTGAGGATCCATTTTCCCTCTACTACTTCAAACAATGGCCAGTAGCATGTTTCTACACCCAATTTACAGATTTCCATAATATCTGGTGTATTATATCTCCATCCACGTGGACATGGAGCCATAATGTTAAGGAATGCTGCACCTGGTGTGTAAATTGCCTTTTCTGCTTTGATATGTAAATCTTTAAAGTTTTGTACAAATGTTGTCTGAGCTACATATGGAATATCATGTGAAGCGATGATCGCAGCCAGATCTTTTCTGTTTTGCATCTTACCATTGCTTTCACTTCCAACTGGTGTTGTTGTTGTATCAGCATACATAGGTGTTGCTGAAGAACGCTGAATACCAGTATTCATATAAGCACCATTATCATAACATACATAAACCATATCATGATTACGTTCCATTGCACCTGAAAGTGATTGGAAACCGATGTCATATGTACCACCGTCACCACCAAATGTGATAAACTTATATGTTTCGTCTAATTTGCCTTTTCTCTTTAATGCATTGTAAGCACCTTCTACACCACTCATAGTTGCACCTGCGTTTTCAAATGCATTGTGGATATAGCTGTCTTCCCATGCTGTGTATGGATATGTAAATGTAGAAACTTCCAGACATCCTGTTGCATTACCAATTACAGCTTTGTCTCCTTCATGAAGTCCACGAAGTACGTTTCTTACTGCGATTGTACCGCCACATCCGGCACACATTCTATGACCTGGAGCAAGACGTTCCGGTTTATTCATTGTTTCTTTAAAATTATATGCCATTTCCGTTTTCCTCCTACTCTCTGATTCCCATATAACGATATGTTTCACCTGCATCGTCATTTGCAATGATTTCTTTTAAGTCTTCAAATACACCTTCCATGTCTTCCACACGAACATCACGTCCGCCAAGACCGTAGATATAGTTTACAGCCAACGCCTGTGAACGTGCACGGAATAATGCTGACATTACATCTGCACCTAAAGGTCCGCCATGGTTTGTGTAACCTTCAGCTCTGTCCATAATTGCAACTGCTTTTACATTTTTCAAAGCTTCTGCGATCTCATCTGCTGGGAATGGACGATATAAGCGAATCTTAATAAGACCAACTTTTTCCCCTTTTGCACGTAATGCATCGATTGCATCTTTTGTTGTACCTGCTGCTGAACCAATCATAACAACTGCTCTTTCTGCGTCTTCCATGCAGTATTCTTCAAAAAGACCGTATTCTCTTCCTGAAATCTGTGCAAATTCTTTTGCAACTTCTTTTACTACAGCGACTGCATTTTTAAGACCTTCTGCTTGATTGCGTTTTGCTTCCATATAGTAGTCTGTGATCGCATATGGACCAACTGCCATTGGCTGAGCTGGATTTAATAAATAATTTTCTGGTTCATATTCCCCAACAAAATTCTTTACATCAGCGTCATCTAATAATTCAATATTTTCAACGGCATGACTTGTGATGAAACCATCCTGACAGATCATGATTGGAAGACGAACATCTTTGTGTTCTGAAATACGGTAAGCCTGAACCATATTGTCATATGCTTCCTGATTGTTTTCTGCATAAATCTGAATCCATCCTGCATCTCTTGCACCCATACTGTCTGAATGGTCACAGTTGATATTGATTGGACCTGACAGCGCACGGTTTACAAGTGCGAGCGCTAATGGCAAACGATTTGATGCTGCGATATATAATTCTTCCCACATGTAAGCAAGACCACATGATGAAGTAGCTGTAAGCGCTCTCGCACCTGCTGCTGAAGCACCGATCGTAGCACTCATTGAGCTGTGTTCACTTTCTACTGTGATGAATTCTGTATCTACCTGTCCATTTGCTACGAATGAAGCAAAATATTGTGGAATTTCAGTAGATGGTGTAATAGGAAATGCAGGGAATACGTCTGGGTTGATCTGTCTTAAGGCGATTGCAACTGCTTCATTTCCTGATAAACGTTCTCTTTTACCCATATTATTTCACTCCTTCCATTGTAATTGCGCCGAATGGACATGATTTTACACAAATGCCGCATCCTTTGCAGTGTTCTAAATCAAATGCACCACGTTTCATGTCTTTTACTGGGATACAGCTGTCTGGACATACTGGTACGCATAATAAGCATTGTTTACACTTATCTTCGATAAATTCTGGCTTCACAGAAGACCATTCGCCTGTCTTGAACTCTTTTGAAGTTCCAGCTCCAACTACGATCATCCCTTCTGTCAAATCCTGCCATTTTGTCTTAACACCTAATTTTGTGATATCTGTCTTCATTATTGCACCTCCTGCATAGCCATCTTAAGTGCAGCCATGTTGCCATCGATTACTTCTGGCTTGCTTGCAAATTTGTGTTTGAAAGAGCTTTCCATTTCACGTAAAAATGTCTCTTCATCCATGATGCCTGCAACCTTAACGATTGCTGCAAGTAATGGTGTATTAGGGAAATATTTTCCCATAGTTGCCATTGATACTTTGTGAGCATCGATTGTGAAAACCTTTCCTTCATATCCTTTTAAATGAGGGATAATTTCTTCTTTTGAGCGTTGTGTATTCACTAAAATAGCACCGTCTTTTTTCAGTCCCTTTGTTACATCGACTGTTTCTAATAACGACTCATCAACAACTACTACATATTGTGGGTCATAAATATTTGAATGTACACGGATTTTTGTATCGCTGATTCTGTTATAAGCAGTAATAGGTGCACCCATACGTTCTGGACCGTATTCTGGGAAACCTTGTACGTATTTTCCTGTCTGGAATGCAACATCTGCTAATAATAATGCAGCTGTTTTGGCACCTTGACCACCGCGGCCATGCCATCTGATTTCTGTAAGATTACTCATTCCTGTCTCTCCTTTGCATTGTTTTTTCGCAAACATAAAGCTATTTTACTAAAAGATTATAGATTTGTCCAGACACTTTATCACATTACTTCAATACAGGTTCTTTGTTTCTTTCTACATACTGCTGTATTGTAATGTTTTCTTCTTCACACTGCTGCAAAATATATCGTGTCAGTCTTACATTGTTTCTATTTGATTTGTAAATCAGGAAATAGTAAAGCAATGCATTGAGAATTCCTGTAATACACCCAAATATAATCCCCTCTAAAGTTCCATCGTTTACCATAATAGAAACTGTCGGCACCAGTTCAATTGCTGCAAACAGAACTATACACACTTTGTCTGCGATAAGAGAATTCTCCGATTCTTTATACAGCTTATCTGCAAATTCTGCATACGTAAGCTCTTCCTGTCCTTTTTTACGTCTTTTCTTATTGATTCGTTCAAATCTTTTCACCATACCCTCTGACATCATTTTTACCAACGATTTATCAGATACTTCCGCATTAAATTCTTTCTTTAACTCCTTTTCCACTCTGTCCATTTTGGTAATTCGTCCATATTTTTTATATCTCCATACAGAACGAACACCCAAATATCCTGCAACATAGATTCCAGATAAGATCATCAAAGAAACGCTGTTTACGGTAATCGATGCTTCTCCAATCAACATAATTGTTCCAATAATCGGAATGATAAATAATACAATGATAATAAAAGACAATAGGATCGGATTAATTTTTTTGTTTTTAAAAATAACTGGTTTTAATGCATATTTAAATATAATACAAAGAATCAGTCCATCCAGAATTCCACAAATAAACGGCATCACATTGCTCTGCACAGTCATCATATTTCTGCCTTCTTTCCAAAACAGAATATCCAGCACTGAAAATACCAGCACAGCTCTCATCACATAATAGATCTGTTTTCCTATTTGAATGCCAATCTGTTCTTTTTTCTCTTCTGCAAAAAATTCTTTACAGAATACTTCCACATCCTCTCCAATGATCTTTTGAATCGGTTTATTTTCGGTCTGTGCCTCAAGCAGAATATCATATAAATCCATCATTTTTTCATCTGTAGTCTCTGATGCTCCATCCGATATCATACTGTACATATCGGCCTTTTCAAAAACCTTTCTGTACTCTCCACTTAGTTGCTCCGCCATTGAAATTGTATCCAACATAACCATGCTCTCCTTCCTGTCATTCCTCTTCAAAAAGAACTTTATTTGCACTTTTTGTAATTCGAATAAAACTCTCTTTAAAGTTGTCTAAATGCTGTAATCCTGATTCTGTGATCGTATAGTATTTCCGAATCGGTCCCAATGGTGATTTGGCTTTTCTGCAAGATATATAACCATTCTTATCCAATCTGGTCAGTACCGGATATAATGTACCTTCGATCAGGTCTTCAAATCCATCTTTCTCCAAAATTGATAAGATTTCATATCCATAGGTCTCACCTTTTGCAATCACACTTAGTACACAACCTTCCAGAATCCCTTTCATTAATTGTGTATCATCCATACTGCCACACCTTTCTTTCTATAGCTACTCGGTAATATCAAGTAGCTATGGCACAATAATAGCGCAGCTACTTGGTATTGTCAAGTAGCTGCGCTTTATTTTTTAATCTACTGTATATACTTTATCTGCAATCACCTGATCTCCTGGTTCTAATGCTCCATTTGACTGATTGACACCATCATTGAAGATTACAAGCGGCACTACCCATTCTTCATCGAATGTATAACTATAAGTACCATCCGCTTCTTTTGTCATCTCCACACCTGGCCATCTGCTGTTTTCTTTCACAGTTGTCTGTGTCGTCTCATCATACACATAGGCATTGATTGTATCTGACCAGCCTTCTGGTTTTTCAAAATAAATCTTTGTACCGGCTTTCACAGTTCCTTGTTTCTTGAAGAGATATGAAATACAAGTTGTTGTACCCTCTTCATTCTCGCCGCGAAGAGTCAGCTTAATGATATCTGCTTCTTCTGCTCCTGCTCCGATAGAAATCACATCGCCATTCTTAAATTCCACTTCTTCTCCGCCATCAATTGCATAGGTTGCTTTCACTACATTCTCTGCCTGCAGTGTCACATCCAGAGATTCTCCCATGATATAAGAAGTTGTCTCATCTGCCACTTTTACACTGGCTGGTGCCGCAAGATCTAAATATCCCTCATTGTATAAAATCGCAACTCCATTTGCAGCAATCTTACCTGTCAGTTTACCATTTTTTACAGTATAAGTTGTAGTTCCATCGACACGGTTTACATATTCACCATCTTCCAGTGCAGTCTCCATCTCCACTGTCACTTCTTCTTGATTTACATTGATGAGCAATGCGCCCTTTGTTCCACGTTCCACACAGATCATACGATTATCTTCATTTGGATTGAAGATATTTTCTGGAAGACCTACCATCGCGTTACGGAAACGATTTGCAGCTACTACAACAGCATCTTTGTAAAGATTGTCGCCTGCCATACCGATTTTATTAAATGTACCCCAAATATTGGAAGCTGTTGCACCATATGGTCTTGAGAAAAAGAGTGGTGTACCTTCTGCTCTTGCTGTAATAAATGCATAAGCAAGTTTTACCTGATCATTTGTCAGTTCTTTGCCAGTACCATCTCCTGTATAGTTATCATGTGATTCTACCCATGAAACTACATTTGGCTCTGCATCTCCGATCTTCCATGCTGTCATCTGAGAAGCATTCAGATAAGAAGCTGTAAACACCTGTCGGATGCTTTGTCCATATGCGCTTGCTGTTGTCGCACCGATCTTCTCAATATAGTCTTCGATTCTTTCTCCATTATCCTGAAGCACTTCACCATATACAAAAAGTTCATCTGCATTATCTACTTCTGTAGTCACTCTGTCCCAGAAATTATTCTCTTGTCCTGTCACATCCTGAGGGTCATCACTAAGACCGATGTGTTTCGCTGTGTCATAACGGAAACCATCTGCCCCACATGCAACACAGTCATTCAGAAATGCTATAAAATAATCCTGGAATGCAGGATTTTCTGTATTTACATCATACAAACCACCAACTGCCTGCAATGTACATTGTGTTCTGTCTGTATAATCTGTAATAGATGTCATACCATCAGAATGATACATCATATCCATGCCACCTACAGCATCAATAAACTCCTGTGAAATCGCATCTGTTGTCGTTGTTGTATGATTCGGTGCAACGTCAACGATGACTTTGATTCCATATTCCTCCGCCTTTTCACATAATGAGATAAATTCATCTCTTGTACCAAGCTGGTAATTACCAATCTTCCAGTCTGTTGGCTGGTAATGATAGTACCATTTTCCTTCTCCGTAAAGATCCGTTCCAGCATTTCCTCCGTCATAACATGCATTAATCGGCGAAGTCTGGATTGCCGAATATCCTGCCATTGCAATATCTTCCAGTGATTCTTCGATTGTTGCAAATGACCACGAAAAACAATGTAAAATTGTTCCGTCAGCTACATTATCACGTAATCCGTATGGATTCTCGGACAAATCAGCCGAAGCATTTGAGCTGTTGTCTTTCTTATCCGCATTGCAGCCTGTAAATACACATGCACTCATTGCCAGTGCCAGCATAGCTGCGAGTACTCTTTTCTTTCTCATGCTCTTCCTCCTCGTAAAGTCTTATAGTTTCTTCATTTTACCACACGTTTGTAAACATTGCCAGCATCACTATTTCTTTGTTGGATTCACATGCACCATAATATGCTTTACTTTCGGAAATTCCTGCTCAATGCGGTCATGAACACGTTCTGCGATACTGTGTGCCTGCCACAAAGTATAGGAACCATTTACTTTGATCTCCACATCTACATAAATCTTATTACCAAATACACGAGTCTGGAGCAGATCAATTCCTCTGACTTCAGGTTCTTCTTCTACACATGCTTTCATCTGCGCTTCGGTCTCATCATCACATGCCCGATCCACCATCTTATCTACTGCATCCATGAAAATATCATAGGCCGCTTTTGCAATGAATCCAAAAATGATCAAACTTGCAGCAGAGTCCATCACAGGAAATCCAAGACGGGTCCCTGCAATCCCCACAAGTGCTCCCACCGACGAAAATGCATCCGAACGATGATGCCACGCATCTGCCATAAGCGCACTGGAATCAATCCTCTTTGCATTTACCCTGGTATACCAGAACATCGCTTCTTTGATTATAATTGATAGAATCGCTGCTGCAAGTGCAAGCACTCCCGGCACCTGCAATTCTTCAAATTTTCCACTTAAAATATTCTTTGCAGCTTCCATTCCAATGGCTGCACCCGTAATAAAAAGTACCACTGCCAGAATAATCGCTGCTACACATTCCATACGTTCATGTCCATATGGATGCTCCTTATCCGACTCTTTCGACGCCAGCTTCACACCGATCATCACCACGATCGTACTGAATACATCCGATGCTGAATGAATCGCATCACTGATCATCGCGTTCGAATGTGCCACAAACCCTGCTGCCATCTTAAATACTGCAAGAACCACGTTAATCACAATCGTAACCCAGGATACTCTTGTGGCAACCTTTTGAAATTCCTTGTTTTCCATATTCGTCTCCTCCACGTTGATTTATACTATGAAATTGTGCACTAAATATATGTATGGGATTTTTCATTTGAATAGACAGGAAAAATAGAGACTTCTCCATCCTTCCTGCAAATAAAAATATCCACGTACAGTATTCGTAAACTACTGTCCCGTGGATATAAAGATACTTTCTTAATCAGATTCCACTGTCGCAATGCGACCCGACTCCATGACCTGCGTCACGGTCTGCTCAGTTTGTACTGTAGATTTATATGCAGTGCAAAAAGTATAAGTATAGTAGCATCCCATAACGCAAAAGTCAAATAAAATTACAATTTTTCTACGAGTGCTGCCACACAGCCATCTTCAAATGGACTGTTTAAACCAACTTCTTTGATCATGTTTACAAAGAAATCTCTCGCAGATAACTTGCAGAGTTTCAAATAATTGTTCCATGCTGTCTCAAAATCTTCGTCCATCATCACCTTAAACTGCATCGCACAAATACTCGCAAGTACATAATCAATATAATAAAATGGCATCTGGAAAATGTGAGCCTGTCTCTGCCACCAGCCTCCCATTCCAAAGAATGGATCATCTTCATAATCCATATGTGGACGATACTCGCTTTCCAGTTTCATCCATAATTCTTTTCGCTGGGCTGGTGTCATCTCTGGATTTTCGTACACATGATGCTGAAATTCATCTACCATCGTTCCATATGGCACGAAGATCGCAGATGATGCCAGATGCATTGTATAGTAATCATCCTTTCTGTCTCCAAAGAATTTTTCCATCCAGCCATATGTGAAATATTCCATCGACATAGAGTGAATTTCTGCTGTTTCCATCGTAATATCTGTATATTCGCGAATTTCTTCATTTCTTGTAACAAATCCCTGGAATGCATGACCGCATTCATGCGTGATCACATCCACATCTTCGCTCGTTCCATTTAAATTCGCAAAAATAAATGGAGATTTATAATTTGGAATAAATGTCATATAGCCGCCGGCACGTTTCGTTTTTCTTCCAAGGACATCAAAAAGCTCATTTTCCATCATAAAATCAAAAAACTCACCTGTCTCTTTTGAAAGTTCACGATACATTTCCTGTCCTGCTCTTAGAATTTCTTCTGGAGTGCCTGTCGGAGCTGGATTTCCATTTGGGAAATAAACACCATTATCATAATATTTCAGTTTTTCTACACCAAGGCGCGCTCTTCTTTCTTCATGCAGTTTTTCTGCAAATGGAACAAACACTTCCTTAATCTGTTTACGGAAATTTTCAACCATTTCTTGATCGTAACAGTTGCGGTTCATACGATAATAACCAAGTTCCACAAAGTTTTTATATCCAAGCATCTGTGCCTGTTTTGTACGGTTTTTCACCATCAGATCATAAATTTCATCCAGTTCTTCTGTCACTGTCATAAAATAGTCGCTGACCGCTTTCCATGCACGCTTACGAGTCTCTCTGTCGTTGGAAGTGGTAAACTTGCCCATCAATGAAAGATTGTAGATTTCACCGTCAAACGGAATTTTCGCCGTTGCGATCACTTTGGTATATCTGCTGATCAATGCATTTTCTTCCTGCATAAGCGGAATCAGCTTTTCGTCAAAAGATTTTAGCGCGATCTCAATATTTTTGAAAGTCACCTTCCCAATCTTTTCTTCCATATATGCACGATAAGGGGACTCATAAAGTACTTTCGCATACATATTCTCATAATTTGTAAGAACTGGTCCTACCTCATCATAATAATCATTTTCCTGTGTATAGAATTCATCTGTCGTATCAATATCATGTCTCACTTGCGCCAATGTGATGTTCGTCTGCACATCTCCCACAAATTTGTAACGCTCCTGATGAATTGCAAACAATTCTTCTCCGCTCTTTGCATTTTTCGCTCTTTCAATCAAGTCTTGAAAAAAACTTTCTACCTTTTCCATATCCACTCGTGTATATGGCATTTCTGAAAATTTCATAACATTCCACTCCCTTCTCATTTTCTATTCAGATACCGTCACTTCTTCAAAGAACACTACTTTTTCAATCTCAACATCCATATTATACCAGATAAATGCTGTTACAGAAGACTCTCCCATCAATTGACCAGCATCCTCTGCTGAAATTTCCGCATATGAATTCAATTGTTCCATTCCTTCCTCTGTTTCCATTGTTTCAATATGCAGCTTATAGTATTCCACATCTTCTGCAAGTTTTTCTTCCCTGCCAATTTCTGCATCCGCCGGCTCCTCACTGTCATAATCTGATGGAGCAGTGATCATGATACCATGATCCATGTGAAGGATTGTCACATAAGAACTATATCCCCTTATATAATCAGAAGACTCCGCATACATAAATGGAAAGGAAGTCTCAACACAAAATTCCTTAATTTCGTCATCAAATTTCAACAAAAGACTCTCGTCATCATATCGAAGTACCTCGATCTGCATTTCCTCCATGCCAGATTCATATGGATAAACCGTAATCATGCCAGTCTCCTCATCATAGGAATATTCCTCATATAGATCCGAATCTCCCACAGGATTTCCACATGCTTCGTAATATGAAAATGCTCCATCCTCACCAAAGTAAAGTATTTCCATGCAACTGTCTGTTTCAAACTGCCATTCATTTTTTGTCAGAAATTCTGGACAATTCAGTGCCCTTTCTTTTGCACATCCTGTCATCATAGATAATACAGCGGCACCAACAATCAGAAAAAATTTATTTCTTCGTTTCATAGACCTTTCCTCCTTTCCATCTATTATAGCAAAGTACTTGTATCAGGCAAGCTGAAAACAAATCTTTTCTGCCGCCGTACACGCTCTCAGATCCATCTCTGTCTTTTTATAAAATTCATAATATTCTTTCGAACACTCAATCAACAATTCAGGAATACTGTCTTTCATTGACATCTGCTTTTCTGTTTTTCCCTTTCGAACTTCTGCGATAATTGCTTTGATGTGTTCTCCAAATGCAATATATGACGAATTCGTTTCTCTCATTTCCCAAATCGTCTGATGAAGCGACTCTTCTTTTTCATATCTCGCAAAGAAATCTTGGTAAATATACTCTGTTACGTAAGGGGTATAGATTGCATACAGTTTCAAAATACCAAGCAGGCTATGATACAAGGCAATCTGACCGGAATATCTTTCTGCTTCTCCATGCTTTTCTGGCTGATACAGTCTTTCTTTCGCAATCTCAATATAATAATCACAAAAATCTTTCCAGAATAAATTATCGATCTCATGTCTGGCCTGACCGATTTCAAAGCGCTCCAGCAGTTCCGCCGCTTTCTTTGTTGTTTCATTTACACGCTCCATGATCCAACAGTCAATTGGGAGCAACGCTTCTTCATCGTATCTCTCTGGCTTTTCAAAATCCTGGAGCTGCATGATGGAAAACTTCGCAGCGTTGTATAATTTATTAATAAATCGCTTAGAAATGCGAAGTTCTTCTTCGCTGAAAAATGTATCTGTTCCCAGTTTGCTATTGGCTGCCCAATAACGAACTGCATCAGCAGAATGATTTTCAATGAGTGCCATCGGCGAATTGGATCCATTGTTTTTTGATTTACTGATCTTCTCGCCCGGTTTTGCCAAAACGAATCCGCTGATCATAATATCCTTCCAAGGTATCTGTCCCGTATGATACAGACTCTTTACAATAGAATAAAACGCCCATGTACGAATGATCTCATGTGCCTGACAACGCATACCCATTGGGAAAATTTCTTTTGAAATATCATTTTCTTCTCCGTATTTCGCATTGATCAACGTAGTTACCGATGAAGTTGCCCATGTATCAAAAACTGCTTCCTCCGGAATAAATTCCTCGCAGCCACAGCTGCATGCATGAAGCGGTTTTGTTTCCAGTGGATTTACCGGAAGCTGGGATTCTTCTGCAAAAATTAGCTTTTTACATTTCTTACAATACCAAACCGGAAATGGTACTCCAAAATACCGCTGTCTGGAAATACACCAATCCCATTTTAAATTTTCTACCCAGATTTTGTATCGATTCTTCATATGCTCCGGATGCCACTCTATCTCATCTGCCGCTTTGAGGAATCTTTCTTTTTCAGATAATACGTCAATATACCACTGATTCGATGGGATAAATTCAACTTCATGCCCACATCTCTCATGGATTGCAACCATATGATTGATCGTTTCCTGCTTAACAAGTAACTCTTTTTCTCTTAACAGGTCTATGATTCGTGCTCTCGCAGCTTTTATCTTCATTCCACCGATGAATGGGATCTGATCACTGATTTTTCCATTTGACAGGATAACTTCTTTGTATGGAAGATGATGTCTTTGATACCATTCCATATCTGCAGAGTCTCCAAATGTCGCACACATTACTGCTCCTGTTCCTTTATCGATCGCAACATCTTCATCCGCCAGAATCGGAATTTCAAAATCATACAATGGAACAATTGCTTTCTCTCCAATGTATCTCTGATATCTCTCATCTTCCGGGTGAACAAAGATACATACACACCCAGCCAGAAGTTCTGGTCTTGTTGTTGCGATTAATAAATTGCCCAATGAAGTTTTAAAATTCAGGTAATTAAATGTCGTTTCACACTCTTTTGTCTCAAGCTCTGCCTGCGCGATTGATGTCTGACATTCTGTACACCACAATACCGGCGATTCTTTCATATATGCTTTTCCCTGTTTTGCCAGTTCTATAAAAGATTTTTGTGAGATTTTCTGTGAAAGATCTGATATGGTCTGATACTGCAGATTCCAGTCTACGCTAAAGCCAAGTCTTTTCCACAATTCTTTAAATTCACCTTCATACTTTTCAATTGTACGCATGCACTTTTGACGGAATTCACTTCTTGGCATCTGATTTGCCCTGATTTTTTCGTCTTTTTCTACCAGACGTTCTGTCGGAAGACCATTGTCATCGAATCCAAACGGATAAAATACATCAAATCCCTGCATTCTTTTGAATCTGGCAATCATTTCTGCCTGTGTATAGGAAAATACATGCCCGATATGAAGATTGCCACTTACGGTCGGCGGTGGTGTGTCAATGGAAAATATCTTTTTTTCTTTCCCGTTTTGATACTTATAAATTTCTTTCTCCTGCCACATTGTTTCCAGTTCTTTTTCTACTCTCTGGAAATCGTACTTCTTATCCATACTGGATACCTCCTTGTAAAATAATATAATTTTTACAAAACAGACAAAAGTTCATTTTACATAGGGCATTTCGCCAAAATTAATTTTCTACAAAATAAAAACGCCCTAAGCAAAATGCTTAGGGCGAACTGTCATGTCCGTGGTACCACCTAACTTCAGAAATACTTCTTAAATATGCTGTCAAAAAGTCTCTGCTCTCAATACAATACGGGAATCTTTTTTGTTGTAAGATATTCATACACTACTTACAACTCTGTCATTCCGATATCGCTTCCCTTGATAACGGTGGGAATCTCCGTTGGAGTCTACTAAAATTCTTGTATATCAAACAAGATTCTGTTCAATCCAAAGCTCAAAGGCTACTTCCATGCTCCCTTCACGAAAATTTTCACCAACCATTTTCTCTCTGTCCATCCGGAATAGCATGTACTCCTCCTCGTCAATGCTTTTGTCTGTAATTGTTGGAGCCATTATAGTACAGCTTCTTATCCAAAGTCAAGAAAAAAACAGCGAATTATATTATAATTCAGATAGAAACAGTTATAACTGATGTGAGGTAGCTATGAACGAAAAACTTTTAGAACAAATCCTTTTCTATATTGAAAAACATATTCATCAAAAAATTCTGCTGACAGATTTAGCGAAAATTGCGGGGTACAGCCCCTTTTATTTCAGTAAATTATTTACAGAAGCCATGGGTATGCCTGTTACAAGTTACATCCGGATCCGCAAACTTCAGTACAGTATTCAATCACTTTTACAAGGCAAGCGAATTCTGGAAGTATCCCTTGAATATGCTTTTGATTCTCACGAAGGATTCACCCGTTCCTTTACCCAATTGTTTGGTTCCACACCAAGCACAATTAAAAAATATTTGACTTCTTATGAAGTCCCGGAAATTATTCTGCCAAATTTTATTCAAAGGAGTGAACATATGAATATCCCAACTCAAAATATACTACAGCATAACATCCATCAGCTTGTCTTTGAAGTGTTATCTGAATCATTCAAAGAGGCCCAGGAAGGTCATTGCAGCAAGATTAACATTTCTTTATTGCCTGACAACAAAATCAAAATAGCAGATAATGGGCGTGGAATTCCTTTATCCACAGATTTAACTGCAAGCAGAAAAGTTTTAAACAAAATTCTCTCCGGTCATCCAATTACAAATCTGGAATATAGTCAACTGGGAGATCTTGCAGGCATTGGACTGCAGACAGTAAATTCCTTATGCGAAGAACTCCATATTACTGTTTACCGAAACAACATGGTTTTCAAGCAGGATTATATACGAGGAGTCGCCCAACATGATCTCTTTTCCGAAAATTGTATCCATGAATCCGGTACAGAACTAACACTAAAACCTGATCGCGAGATTTTTGGCGATACAGAATTTGAACTAGAATTGATTCAAGAATATATAGAAAAACAAAACAAATCTAATTTTTTATCTTTTCCAGAAACTCATTTTGAGAGTTTTGGGCTTCTTGATATGTAAAAAATCAGCTAAAAACCGACGCCTTTTATACAGTTCAAGTTGCAACTTCCAATAAAAAACTTCCAGCAAACCATCAAAGTTTGCTGGGAGTTCATATTTACTCAAACAACCTGCTTAATTCTTTTTCTCCTACCAGATACAGCTCGTGTAATGCGCGTGTGATTGCCACGTAGAGCAGCTTAGCTTCTTTTGCGTTCATGCCATAATGATCTTCATCTGGATTCCACAAAATGACAGCATCAAACTCAAGCCCTTTCGTCAACGCAACTGGAAGTACCATTACACCATTATGAAACTGTTCGTCCTGGTCTTGCATATTTAAGTACGTCTTGACCTGCATCGCTTCTTCTTCACTGCGGCATACCACAGCAATCGTTTCAAACCCCTTTTGCATGATATCATCCACTAGCATTTGCAGTCTTTCTGGAAGGGCATCTTCCTTTTCCTGTATTCTCTGTACTTTCAAACCATGACGAATAACCGGTTCAATTTTATAGCTTCCCTGTGAAGCCTTCTCCAGCACTTTTCCAGCACACTCCGAGATTTCGATTGTATTTCGGTAACTCTTGGAAAGCAGATAAAAGCGATCAATTTCCTTGTCAAACAGGACTTCTTTCAAACCTTCCCAATCGTTCATTCCTGTCTCATAACGAATATTTTGAGAAACATCTCCCATGATCGTAAAATTACAATCTGTCAGAAGCTGACGCATCACATAATAGATACTTTCTCCAAAATCCTGTGCTTCGTCAATGATAATCTGACTGAATTCGTCTGTATCTTTTTTCACCAGAATCCGCTTCCAGATCAGACTCATAGCGGCAACATCGTATAAATCATACTCATTTTTTTGCACATGTGAAATCGTATCAGTCCATGTCTCTTCTGCATTTAAAAATACTGCATTTTCCTGCAGATACTCCAGAAAATTCAGATACAGCTTTTGCTCTGTCCAGCCATATTTTGAAAGATCAAAATACCGTTTGTATTCCTGCTTTTTCTCAATCCGCAAATTGTCAGACGACTCTGTACACAAAAATTTGATACGAGAACGGACTCTTTCATTCAGCAATTTTTCCAACTGCATAATTGAAAGATATTGATTACGGTTCAATGTATCTGCCATATCCGATTCCGACAAGACACACCCCAGAACTGGATCATCGATCGTTCTTGGCGGAAGCACTCTTTTTCGCCATCCATCTAAAAATATTTCTAACTCTTTTACATACAGCAGATGACTTTTTATATAAGCCATATCATCATCTGCGATAATACGATACTTCTTTTTCCATGCTTTTCCCATCAAATAAGGCAAGAAAATATCCATACGCATCTGCTTTACGTGATTTACATCCAGTTCAGGAAGACCACTGCTGATGTAATTTAAAAGCATATCACTGCTGCCCACGATACAAAACTCCGATGGTTTGTATTTATTCTCATAATTGTACAAAATATAGGAAATACGATGCAGCGCAACCGTTGTCTTTCCGCTTCCTGCCACCCCTTGCACGATTATATTTTTATACGGAACATCCCTGATAATCTCATTCTGTTCCTTTTGAATCGTTGCAATGATATCACCCAGGACAGCTTCTTTATTTTGCGAAAGGTATTTCACTAACAGTTCATCATTGGCTGCCACATCATCATCATAAAATCCCAGTAGCTCATCGCCCTGAATATCATAGGTCCTCTTTTTATGAAGTTCCACTTCCACTGGCCGATTGCCCGGTACTTCATAACTTCCTTTTCCAAGTTCATTCTCATAATACACACTGGACACAGGTGCTCTCCAGTCCACGATGATTACTTCGTTATCTTCTGTCGTAACTCCATTTTTCCCGATATAGCGACTTTCTTTCACACCATAAGTCAGATCATCATAGTCAATTCTTCCAAAATACGCTTTCTTCAATGCCGCTTTACTTTTACGCAGCATATTTTGACTATGCTCCAATAAATGCTGACCTGCCATCAACTGTCCGTAAGAATCCCCTTCTCCTTTTTTGACAGCCTGAAATAACTCCGTTACTTCTTTTCGATAACTTCCTTCTTTCTGCTCGTAAATCTGGATATTTTTCTGAATAATATCCAGACACGACAATAGATGCTGCTTTTCCTGCAACATCTCCTGATCCTTTGCCTTATTCATTTTTCATCCCTCACTTTTCTCAAATTTTAAATCTGAAGCGGGCACATACACCATCCCTAATGGCACCCTCCAGTAAAAGGCGGATTTCAATTATAACAAAGCCAAAGTCGAATTGCAAGAAATTTATGGAAATCAAAAGCCCCATCTCTGAGAGAGGTTTTCTCGAGATAGGGCCCTCTATATTTCAACTAATTTTTAGATACTTTTTCAATAATTTCATCTGTCAGCTTATCATAATGCTTATCTGCTGCTTCTACTGTCTTTTCTGCAACCTTCTTAAATGCCGCTTTGTCTTCATCCATATTCTGTTCCACTTTTTCCATGCGGTCCACAATGCGGTCTGTTACATTTTCATAAAAAGTATCCGCTGAATCTAGAATTTTTCCCATCATATTTTTCGCACGTTCTTTTTCCTTTTGCAGATCTAATTTTTCTCCATTAAATCGTTCAGCAAAATGGTCTGTCACCACATCAACATATTCCTCTGTTGTCTCGATCCCTTTATCTATAATTTTAGCTGCGGCACTCTTATCTTTCTCTACATGTTCTTCTGTCTGATTCATTCTCGCTGCGATTCGATCTGTTACAGCCTCACAATATTCATCTACTGTCTCTAATACATCTTTTTTCAGTTGTTCCTTTTCCATTTCCCTATCTCCTTTTTTCGTCTCTCCTTGACTTTTTCCTGCAACACCTGTAATATAATATACAAGTGTTGCATTTGCAACAATCAGTTTCATAACTTTTGCTGCAAATAAAACACTTCTTCAAAAACTGTTTATTTCCAATCAGAAAACGGAGAAATCGTATGAAAGAAAATCAAAGAATTGTATTGACTAAACGTCTTTTAAAAGACGCGTTACTTAATCTTTTGAAGAAAAAAGACATGGAAAAAATCAGCGTAAGTGAACTTTGCGCAGAAGCCGGAATTAACCGTGCCACATTTTACAGACATTATGAGATTCCCCTCGATGTATTGCATGAAATCCAAAAAGATTTTATACAAGATGCCAACTTTATCTCAAAAGAACCGAAAAACCTTCAGGATATCGCTTGTCAATTCGAACAAATGTGTACCTACCTTCAAACACACTCTGACATCGTAAAGATCCTTATGAAATGCAGTACAGACAAAGACTTTGCAAATTTACTTCAGAACTACTGCAGAGATATGATCTTCTATAAATATGCCGATAAACTGGATGAAGACAGTATGCATTTGATCATTATGGGATTAGCCGGCGGTGGATATGCACTTGTGCGAACATGGCTTTTAGAGGATATGCAGAAGACACCAAAAGAAATGGCAGAACTCATTGTTCGTTTTATCAGTTACGGAAGCAAACTTTTTTAGAAATTCAAAAAGGATATGATGTCTGTTTCAACATCATATCCTTCTTTTTATTCTGAATCCTGTTCTAACAGAAAACCAAATATATGCATGCTCAGTTTCATCACATTATGTCTCAATAAATTATTTTTCACCACAACATAATCATCACTGATCACTTTATTTACCAGGGCTTTCGTTGCCTTCTTGTCATAGATTACCGGGTCTTTTTGCTCCAATGACTCATATCTTTTTGCCATTTCGTCATCGATTTTTCCATCGTTCGCAACTACTACATCTATTTTTCGTTTTCCCAAATACTGGTTCAACAATTTGACATGATCCGATACTTTAAACTTCTCTGTCTCACCAGGCTGTGTAACCATATTACAAACGTACATGATCTGTGCCTGACTTCTGTCGATTGCATCAATGATCTCATTGCAGATCAGATTTGGAATGATACTCGTAAATAAGCTTCCCATACTAAGTATGATCAGGTCAGCTTCTTCCAGAGCCTTTACCGCTTCCCTTGTCGGTACCGGTTCTTCTTTGTAAAACACTCTGTTGATCGTGTTCTTATTTAATGTAATATTATGTTCTCCTTCCACAATGCTGCCATCTGCCATTTCGCCCATCAGGACAACATTTTCTTCTGTCAGTGGGATTACCTTTCCTTTGAGATTAAATACCTTGCTCAATGCTTCAATTCCGTCCGACAGATTGCCTGTGATCTCAGAAGACGCCGTCAACAACAGATTGCCGACTGTATGACCATCCAAATCACTTGTTGTATTAAATCGATAATTAAATAGTTCCATTACCAGCGGCTCTGTCTCTGACAAAGCAACCAATACTCTTCGAATGTCTCCAACTGCAGGAATATTGAATTCCTCTCGTAAAATACCTGTGCTTTTTCCATCATCACACACAGATACGATTGCAGCTAAATCAATCGGAAATTCTTTCAACCCGCGAAGTAGTGTAGAAGAACCAGTTCCTCCGCCTAATACTACGACTTTTCTTTTCATGCTTAACCCTTCCGTGTTATTCTTTGTTAAATACTTCTCTGTTCAATACTTTTTCCTGATCTGCAATGATTGTTGTACAAACTGCGTCACCTGTAATATTTACCGCAGTACGCATCATATCCAGAATACGGTCAATACCCATAATGAGCGCAATTCCTTCTACTGGAAGACCAACTGATGCAAGTACCATCGACAATGTAACCAAACCTACACTAGGAACCCCTGCTGTACCAATAGAAGCCAATGTTGCTGTTACTACAACTGTTGCAAGATTTGCCGGTGTCAGATTAATTCCATATGCCTGTGCGATAAATACAACCGCAACTCCCTGCATGATCGAAGTACCGTCCATATTGACTGTAGCTCCAAGTGGGATTGTAAAAGACGAAATCTGCTTTGATACACCCATTTTCTTATGTAAAGTATCGATAGACATTGGAATTGTTGCATTTGAAGTTGCTGTTGAAAATGCAAATCCCATAACTGGAGCAAATTTCTTGATAAACTTCATTGGATTTAATCTTGTAAACACAAATAGCAAGATCTGATAGATAATAAAGCATTGGATAAACAATGCAATTGTTACACTTCCCATGTATTTGATCATTGGCTTGAATGCTGAAAATCCTAAAGTTGCAAATGTACGTGCGATCAGACAAAATACACCGATTGGTGCAATCTTCATGATTGCCATTGTCATTTCCATCATAACATCATTGAACTCACTGAAGAAGTTCGCCACAGTGGATGCTTTGCTTCCTAATTTTTCAAGCATAACACCAACGAATAATGCAAATACAATGATTGGCAGCATGTCGCCGCTTGCCATAGATTCGATTGGATTCTTAGGAATAATATTTAATATCGTATCCACCAGATTTGTATCTGTTGCTGTCGCTGCCACTTCTGCTGTCTGAACTGACTCCATGTCAAGACCAATTCCAGGATTGATCACATAAGCCGTAGCAAGTGCGATCACAACTGCTACCGCAGTCGTAAAGAGATAGAACAACACTGTCTTAACACCTACTTTTCCAAGTGTTTTTGTATCACCAATTGCCATACTTCCACAAACCAGTGAACAGAATACAAGTGGTACGACCAGCATCTGCATCAAGCGAATAAATCCCTGACCGATCACATAAAATATACCTTCAATAATGATCGTATCTCTCACATAACCAGCAGGAACAAAATAGTAAATCGCCACACCAAGCAGAGCACCTACGATCAACGCCACGAAGATCTTTGTAGAGAGCCCCATTGATTTTTTCTTTTTCTTTTCTGCCATTATTCCATTCCTCCTGTTTCATCCAGATATTCTTTTAATGCTGCTCGCCATTCTTTTGGTTCTTCCATATTAGTCAATCTCATCATCATGTTATCAAGAACCGAATACGCTGGGCGCAATTCATCTTTTGATAAAACAGGACTGATTTCCATCTGATCCGCTTTTCCTGCATATTCCAGAATTGCCTTTGCAAATTCGTATCTGCTACAGCTTCCCTTGCAAACGACATGATACAGTCCCAATGCATCATGGTCAATAAAATATTTAATTACTTTTGCCAATTCCTTTGCACTTGTTGGTACTGCGTAACGGTTATTTGGTACTTCCATCACCTTTACCTTTCCAACATTACTAAGAACCTCATCCACGAAATCTCTTCCGATTCCATAAATCCATGAACTTCTGATAATTACAAATCGATTTGAAAGCTGTGTAAGGATTTTCTCCCCTGCTTCCTTTGATTTTCCATAAACTGTCTTTGGGTGTGTTGTATCAAATTCATTGTATGGAACATCGGATTCCAAATCAAACACATCATCTGTAGACATCTGAATCACCTTTGCTCGAACATCATTGGCTGCCAGAGCGATATTTCTTACACCAATTGCATTTACCTTATATGCTTCATCTCTATGTTGTTCACAATATGTAACATCTGTCAAACTTGCACAGTTGATCACGATGTCTGGACGATTCACTCGCATATAATGCTCTACATCTTCCAGATCTGTAATATCTACTTCATTGATATCTGTTGTCAGGATCTGATATTCCAAACAATCTAATAAATCAATCAACGCAGATCCAATGTGACCTTCTGAACCTGTAATCCATATTTTTTTCATAATCTCTGCTTCCTCCTTTAGCTGTATTTTTATGAATTATTTCTGCATATAATACAAAATATTATTTTATAATAAATTCGGCAATTCGTCAATCAATCCCAGCTTCTTGAAAAAAATACCACTGCACCAATGATCTTCACTAGCGCAGCGGCGTATTGAATTGTTCTATAACGAATAATTAACGTTTTTTATTGGACAAGATAATACTTAGTTCCTCTGTTCTTTCCATCTGACTTAATAATTCCCCAATCACAAAATTTGTTAAGATATCGTCTTGTTGTTGATTCTGCCATTCCTGTAATTTCCGTCATTATTTTAGTAGTCACATAATCTGAACTTTCAAATGCTTGCAATAATAAACCGTAAAACATTTTTTCTTTATCGCTCATTTTATCGCTCATTTTATCGCTCATTTTATCGCTCATTTTAGAACTATTTTTGAATCCACCACGGATATGAATGATAGTATTTAAATACGTTCTGTCTTCATCCATCTCAAATTCCGGCTCAGGAGAACCATTTTTCTTTAGCTCACGTAATATTTTCGGAATTCCTGTACCTTGTTTTTCAGACAAATCTATCTCCTTAAACAGTTCACCAATCCTACGATTACGATATTTACGTGCTCTTGCTTTTCCAGTTGAGAATTTTTCTAAATCTATCCATTTTGCAAGCCCCGGATAATTAATAATCTGTATACTGTCCACATACACCCTAATCTCTACTGGCTCTGGTTCTCTATATGATTTATGGAAAACAGCATTTACCAAAGCCTCTTCTAATGCATTATAAGGGTAATTATAGAATCTTTCTGCTTCTGCCTGATTTGCAATTTTCACAACCTTTTCTTCTATAATATTTGTCTTAATATAATCCAATGCGTCTTTTACCTGTTTCCAGATTGGCCCAGTAAACCTTTTTTCAACAAAATCATCTGAAGCCTCGGCATCTTCTGTATGAAACTTTACCAAATCAATCTGTGCACCTGGAATTAATTTGTCTGGTCTTTCCGTGAACATAAGCACCCCAATATTTCGAATATCAATTCCTGTATCCGTTATATTTGCTACTTCTGTTGCGACTAATAAATCCTCCAAAGAGTACGCGTTTAAATCGTTTGCTAAAGAGCTATTACTTTCTCTAAGGAAATCTTCCAAGTAACCACGTCGAATCATATCTATCGTTGCACTTCGATTAACACGATCATCAAATGGTACTGAATTGAATTTATCAAACAGTTCTGCTATCTCATCTTTTTTAGCTGCCGTTGTCAATGATGCTGGTCGAATCCAATACTGCATACGTTTATCCGCTTTTTTCCCTTTTTCAGCATACACATCTATTGGAGCCTGATAAGGTCCGCTATCACCTGCAGTACACCATAGATATATCAAATATATCCCTTTATTCTGATAATCCACAACTTCCATTTTCGGAATATAGCGTGGTACTATCTGATTACAATACTGAAATATTTCCTGCTGAATGGAATCTAATTCTTCTAAAGGAAGCCCTTTGGGTGGAAGTTCCGGAATTCCGCCATTTGCTTTTACACCAATCACCAGATATCCACCATTCATATTGTGATAATCATTCGCAAAAGCACAGATGGAATGTATAATATCGCCTGGATTCCATCCTTCTTTATACTCTATTCGATTTTGTTCCACAACTCGTCCTGCAAGTAATATTTCTATTTTTAATGGTATCATTAATATAATCACCACCTTACATAAATTGTCTCATACCTTCACGAAATTCTTCTATTGCCTGTAATTTTCTCACTCTTCTTAATTTAATACCACACGTCTGACAAATTTGTTCTAGACCAGCTTCAACTAAAATATTCGAAACTCTTATTTCTTTCGGTGCACCATACTGGAAAATAAATTCAATTAATTCTTCCGCCAAAGAGACAATTGCGTCATCATCCGGTTCCTGTAATTCGCACTTCAACATCATCCCTGATACAGCCTCGGCAATCATACATGTCGCTGGATTGGCAGGTCTTTTAAACTTCTTATCATTCACCGAAACTCCAAGAATCGCTACATCCGCTTCTAAAACCATATTACATTTCGATGCTTCTGCTAAATCCTCCAATAATTCGTCATCTGTAATAATCAAATTTCCAAATTGAAACGCTGTGAACGGCAATGGTTTTGATCCAAAATTCCATGGCTTTTTGTCTTTACCAAATTCGAAATAATACATCTCTCCATTTTCAAAATCAACATCGATCTGTATATTTTCATAATATTTCAACGCAAACTCTAAATTTAGAAAATAGTTTGTCATTCGAATAACTTCATCCTGATCCAAGTTATATGGATAATATCCCGGCTCAAATGAAAGAAAATATAACCATTGATTCTTTCCTCTATATTTATATCCCATCTCTTTGATATTTTTTCGCTGTTTTTCTGTTAATTCATCTCTGTTTCCCCAATAACATGTCAAATTCTTTTGCGAAAACATAACATAATCAACTGGCAAATTCAATTTTTCCTGCATTGTAAGCATCATAAAATCATTTAAACCGGTATAACCTTCATATACCACAATCCCATAACAATCACCACCATGCCCGAGTATACTATAAAATACCGTATCTTCTGCATCTCCTTCTCGAATTCCAATGATATCTAAATCCCAGAATCTCTCCCATGGTTTCATTTCTTTTAATCTGGTTGCAACTTCATATAATTCTTTCCATTGTCCAATCGTAGCTTCTTTTCTCATATACGCTCCTCTAATAAAACGGTAAATCAATATCTTCGGCACATTGTATTGATTTTCTTTTTTCCAGTTCCTCTTTTTCTTTACGTTCAATCTCTTCCATTTCTTCCCACGTGACACCATATGGAACTCCGCCTGATGTATAACCTGCTATAAAAGCAAATGTTTCATCAGCTTCGGGTAAATTATATTCTATCTCATTTTGTTTTTTCTTTCTTCTTGATTTTTTCATTTTACTTTTTGAACCCATATTCTTTTTTCAGCCTTTCATAGATTTCAAAAGCCACCGGACAAACAGCAACTGTGTCCAGTACACTATATAAACTCCATAGACGTTCTGGTTGATTGGTGTAAGGATACTTTTTACAGCTTTCCGGTTTACACTCAGCCAGCTTACAACTTCCATCCGCTTGTAAAAAATCACACGGTTTATGTTTGGTCTGATAATTCCCTTCACTATCTTTTCCATCCAAGTATTGTTCAATAAAATCAGATTGGCTAATACCTAAATATAATGAATCTTTCTCAACATCCGCCACAGGAATACTTCCATGATACATCTTGCAGCAATTTCTGCATCTATTACAATCGTAATCAGCAAATAATTCATTATGTAGCCTTGCAAACTGCTCATCTAATTCTTTTTCATCGGCATTGCACTTTAAAAATGTACGGAATTCCAGATTTTCTCTTTCCCTTTTCTGTGCTTCAAATTTTACTTTTCTTGGTGCTAACATAGAACTTCCACCTCTGTTTTCTGATTTTGCGACATAACTAATCATCTGTGTTTATTCTACCACAGTTCTCTTTCTGAATAAATACAAAAACCTCCCAGAACAAATGCCCTGAGAGGTTGTGAAACGTCTTATGACGTCCTGAATCGTATAAAACTAAATGTTCTGTAACGAAAAATTAACGTTTTGAG
>CAZUVY010000034.1:0-1504 GCA_964623905.1 uncultured Faecalimonas sp. | reverse complement strand
AGTTTGTTTTGATTTGTCTTCGTAATTCGCGTACACTCCAATTACATTTTATGCATTCTGTTTCATAAAAGAATCGTTCAAAAGCATCACCTATTACCATAATCTCTCTTATATGAGAGAAGGACAAATTACTTATCAAAACATCAGGTTTTGTCATAAATTGGTGCGACACTGTCGCACTTTTTTCAAAATCCTGCAATCCTAATTGGTCCGACACTGTCGCACCAATTTGAGGATATACTAAATAAAAATTACGACAATGTTTAAACAATGTAGAATTCATTCCTTTTTGAGAAATTTCTTTTTCAAGATTTTTCAACAAGTGGGTTCCGTACTCGGCTCTATCACTTCCAGCCTGTTCATACTCAACAATATAATATCCTATCGCCCAGTTTCGGAGAGTCATGAGTTGATTTACAGCACTTTTTGCAACATTTCCGGCTTTATCATTTATTCTTTTTATAGAATCAGTTAATATTTCAAACTTCATATAAAACCTCCTTGATTATATTTTTAATACAGAGAAAAATAAGGAAGCATACGCTTCCTTTGAGTTTAAAATCTTCCACTTATCTGGTAGGAACTCTCCCTTGCAACTATTATTCATTCTGCTCATATTTAAACTCTCCGCAGCAGGGACGCCAGAAGTTGCATCTAACAATGATATTATATCCTCATCCATCTTTTCCGTCAATGTCTTCTAATTAAAGTTATCACACATCAAATTTTTAATTTAAATAACGTGTTACCAATTCTTGCACCGCTAATACCGGACCCTGATCGTAATATTCATCTGGATACTCTTTTACCATTCGCCTCGCCTCATCCATCAGAAAAGGTATTAAACCTACATCTCCACGAAATCCCAGCACAAGACAAAACATTGATTTTAAATACTCACTATGAAATTGCTGATATGTTTCCATAATCCAGTCACAACAGTTCACTTTACTATTCATGAAAAAGTATAATGCATTTTCTATAAAAATATCCTGTTTAATACGAATACATTTTTCCTTTATCAAAGCTAATAAATCACTTTCATATTCCATAATTTTTTCTCTAAATAAAATTCTATTCGTTCCAGACATTGGTTTACGCATTAAACGTAATAGTTCATCAGATTCCGTCGCATCAACAATTATCTTTTCCAATTTCAAGTCATCTTCAGATTGTACAAAATTACTATTTACTAGCTCTACTACCTTTTTCGACATTTCTGGTTCTAAATACATAGCATATTCAAATTTTGCTGCTGAAAACCCTACATCCCTATGGCTATCTAAAAATTTTTCAACTTCACTTTTTATATATTGGGTTTTCTTTGCATTTTGGAAATTATATTCCTCTCTCATGGGCACATCCTACTCCTATCATCTAGAAATCCTATAAGTATTCTACCACAGTTTTCTTTCTGAATAAATATAAAAACCTCCCAGAACAAATGTCCTGAGAGGTTGCAAATCGTATTGAATTGTTCTGTAACGAATAATTAACGTTTTGA
>CAZUVY010000033.1:0-27967 GCA_964623905.1 uncultured Faecalimonas sp. | reverse complement strand
ATTGCATAGTTTTCTGCTGGAAGACCAAATGCATCCCATCCCATTGGATGAATGATGTAGTATTTTTGTAATAATTTGTATCTGCTCCATACGTCTGAGATAACATAACCTCTCCAGTGTCCTACATGAAGACCATTTCCTGATGGATATGGGAACATGTCAAGACAGTAGTATTTTGGTCTTTTACCATTTTCATCTTCTTTGACATTCACTGGATTCTTTTCCCAGTTTTCACGCCATTTTTTTTCAATTGCCTTATGATTGTAAGGTGTTGCCATGATTTTATTCTCCTTTTTTATTATTTTCATTCTTCTCTGGCTCTAGTGCACTTCCTGCGATAAACAGAGGATATAACAAAAAATGCCTCTTCGTCTCCTAATACAAGAGACGAAAAGGCTATAATTCCGTGGTACCACTCTCATTCATCTGAACTCAGTCAAATGCACTCATTTTTCTATAACGGGAAATCCCGCTCTCATCTACTCCTATTTCAATGAAAGAACTCCGAGGCGAGTTGGGAGATTACGCTGCTGCCTCGCACCATCCGGCAGTTCTCTGAAAACGATAGGCTCTTAATACTCCTCATCTATGTTTTTAATATTCTGTTTTCACGAATCTTTTGTTATTGTATCACATCTAAAAGATTTGTCAAGAAGTCGTAACATTGGAATTATTCTTTCTCTTCAAACAAATCTTTGATTTCTTTTAATGCTTCTTCATATTTCTTTGAGATTGCTCCCGGATTACGTTTCAAATGCTTTGTTACGCGCAGATATTGTTTGTTCGTGCGTGAGAACACATTTCGTATCTGCTGCTCGATCTGGCTTAGAATTTCTTCTTTGTCCATGATTTCTTCTAACTCATCCAATCTTAAACGTTCTCCCATTCGTTTTAATTTGGCAATTCTGTTTTCTCTTGAATTTTCCAGCTTGAAAAGAATTCGTTCTTTTGCACTTCCTGTCTTTTCTCGAAGTTCATCGATATCTGGAATTGGAGTAAATGCAATCAATGCATCGAATCGATTTTCTAATCTGCGAATAACCATTTTTGATTCTGTAAGTTTTTCCAAAAGTTCACGCATATCCCACGCTTCACGGAATGATACGCTAAAATCATAGACAAATACTGCCAGTAAAATCAAAGATGTGATCTCACAGAATATCGAAGGCCACTGCAGCACGACACGCTCTACAGGTACATGGATTACTTTTACCATTAAAATCGAGAGTAACCCCCAAAACAGTGATACAAAAAAGCAAATATGACCATTGTAATTCAAAGGCATCTCACTATAGTCCCAATATTTTACATGAAACAGACGCTCCATGACGCTTCCTGTGACCAGTTCTAATAAAGTTGCCGCCAATGCTCCAAAAATAAAAATATGTAAAACACTGTCTTTTACAGGAATGGTTGCAAGCAAAATTGCAATCGCAGCAAATCCATAGATCGGTAAAATCGGTCCATTCATAAAACCACGGTTGATCCAGTTCCATTTCTTTTTCTGAATTGCTTTTCTGACAGATACATAGCAGGATTCCCAGATCCAGCCAATCAGACAATACCAAAAGAAAAAGAGTATCCATTGCGATGTTGTATATTGATACATGAAATATCATTCCTTTCCTAATTGTACTGCCCTATTCTAGCATAACTTGTTCTGACGGATTCTTAAAATTTTATAAAACTTAGGTATAAAGCAGATAAGACCGTCTTATAAAATAATAAAAATGCACCTCTGTAAGGTGCACTTTATCATTTTACAAGGTTTAATCTTAGGACCATATCATACCACACAGCTCCACCATGTACGGATTTTGATAATCCCAGATTCTTGAATCCAAATTTTGCATAATAGTGAAGTTTTTCTTCTTTGCAAGTCAAAATCAAACCTTTTCTGCCTTGCTTTTTTGCTTCTTCTATCACATGTTCCATTACTTTAGCTGCATATCCTCTTCTTCTATATTGCGGGATCGTATTGACTCCAAATATTGCCTGCCACTCTCCTTTTTCATTGTGCAGCGAAGCATTCTCAAACATTTCATCACGGATCGTGATTTCGTTTGTGACCATTCCGTTTATAAAACTGATCAGTCTGCCATCTTCTTCCAGCAGCCAGAAATGGTCTGGATATGACTGCAGCCTTTCTGCAAAAGATTCTCTCGAAGCTGCTTCCGCTGCCGGAAAACAAATTGCTTCTACTTCCGTTATTTTATCCAAGTCTGACAAGGTAGCTGTACGTATATTCATCTTTTATCCTTTCTATCTATTTCCACCATTCTCAATTCTGGTAAAGATGAATGTCATCAACTCTTCCTTCTGAATCTTCAGCACATACTGAAATTCATCATACAAAATACGCTCTGCCTCTTTAAAAAAGCGTTCATCCGAAAGATATAAATGCTTTCCATCTGCTTCTCTTTTCTTTTTGTGGAAATAGAGTGCTTTAATCATTTTTATTAATTCTGCCCGGTCTCCGCCCGCAATAATTTGTTTATATTTTTCTTTACGCTCGTTTTCATTTTCAATCCAATTTGCCTCTTCATATGGCATCGTCTCGATCAACTCATAAATTTCTTCTTCTGACAAGATTCTGCGCATCTTTGCCTCGACCTTTTCATTATTCATTGGTGCAAAAAGAGTGGCTCCTGCATCATTAATCGGTTTTAAAACATAATACTCTTTTTTCGTGCCCATGAAATCTTTCTGTGTAATCTCTACAATTTTACAAATCCCCTGTGTTCCATACATAATAGTATCGTTCACCTTAAACATCTCTTCACCGTCTTTCTCAGATTAAAAACGACGAGTTTGCAGAACAAACAGCACGTTTCTAGGCTAATTATAACATATTTTGTTTTCTAAATGTAAGTTCGAATTTATCTGGCACTGAAGCTCTTTTCCGTGCCCAGCGGGATTTCTTCACTGTCCATCCACTCAATCCTGATATATCTCTGCGAATTGAGACTTACCAACATCTTCTGGATCAGTCTTTCATCCCCTTGCACCTCCATCAGTACCGTTCCATCATATTCATTTCTTACCCAGCCCTTTAATCCGAGATTCAAGGCAAGATACTTTGCAGTATAACGAAATCCCACTTCCTGCACCCTGCCGTGAAACACGATTCGTTTTCTTATCTCACTCATGTAAACTCCTATTCATCAATTACGTTGCCTTTGTCAATATTGGCTGCCACAAGATCTCGTACCTTTTCCCAGATCACTTGTGAAGTCTCTTCCATTCTCGCATTTCGTTTATAAATCTGTGACTTTTTCACCTTATGCTCTTTCCAGCTAATCCCGCCAGAAGCATTGTTTAAAAGTAATGGCTGGAAATTATCTAATAAATGTGCATATTTTGCATCCGCAGTTTCATATTCCTCAAATTCGTCCCAGAGTGCTCTAAAATAAGCTCCTTGATCTTCCGGCAAGATTCCAAAAATACGTTCCGCAGCTTTTAATTCACGTTCCCTTTTCGTTGCCGCACCTGCCGTGTCATATGCATAAGTATCGCCGGCATCAATTTCCACCAGATCGTGGATCAGCACCATCGTCATCACTTTCAGAACATCCACCTCTTCCTCTGCATACTCTTTTAACAAAATTGCCATTAACGCAATATGCCAGGAATGTTCTGCATCGTTTTCCTTTCTGTTTCCATCTGCCAAAAAAGTCTGTCTGAAAATATTTTTTACTTTATCAATCTCTACAATAAATGCAATCTGCTGTTCTAAACGTGTCATACAAGCGCCTCCATCCTTTCTATACTTTCGCTATCGCTCATTATAGCACATTCTCTACACTTTGATGAATAATGGATGAAATTTTCAGATATTTTGTTGCCCAAATCCAGTTAATGTTGTATAATATTCCCATAATAGACCGAGACAAAAATACATAACAAAGGAGTGATTCCCATGGTAAATTTATTAACAGGGCAAAAAGGTAGCGGTAAAACTCAACAAATGATTGAGGCAGCAAATAAAAGAGTAAAGGAATGCGACGGAAACGTTATTTTCATTAAAAATAGTCACAACGATACATATAGCTTATCATTTGACATTCGCGTAATCTGCATGGACGATTATCCATCAATCCGTAACGTTGACGATTACACAGGATTTATTTATGGAATGCTTAGTGCAAACAGTGATATCCAAGTAATCTTTATCGATGGTATTTTAAAACAATCTGATATCTCACTTGAAAATATTCCAAGATTTGTTGATCGTTTAGACAACATCGCTGTAAAACATGGAGTAGAATTCTATGTAAGTGTTAGTGCAAACAAAGACGACTTAAAAGATGTAAAAGCTGACAAATGCAATTTCATCTAATTACATATTTTCTCGCTATATAACAATATAACAAGTAAAGGGAATCGCGATCACGATTCCCTTTTTTCATGCTTTATTTAATTGATAAAACAGTATTTACTTCTTCTCCAACTTTATATTCCATTGTAATCTTCTGACCGATTTCATAACGAATCACCTGAATCATTTCGACTACAGATACATCGAATATTTCATCCGATCCTTCGATCATAATATAATAGTGGGAATTACCTTCGATTACTCCTTGTGCAATCTTGGTTATATTTCCAGATACTGTCAAGATTTCTCTTGTATCTGTTGCCTCTTCCTGAATACCTTCTTTCAAAAGAAGTTTGTAATACTCTTCTTCACACTCACTGACTGTATCACCAATACCAACCACCTGATATTTCTGAACATTTACCATGGCATATTTTTTTACCAGACCCGCATTATCTTTTAATGCGATAAAATATGTCGGCTCCCCATTGATATTTAAAAGCAGCGGGAAGGTTGCTTCATATTTCAGGTTCTGCACCTGTCCTTCTGCCGAATCCATCGCCGACTGTTCCGTAGCACCTTCAATCTCATAGAACTTTGTCTCCATTGTTCTTTGATTCATCAGAACAAAACCAACATTGGACTGATCGCCAGTAATAGAAGTCACACCTGTGTAAACCCACACATCATCATCAATCGCCAGATAATTGTATCCATCCGTCGTGATCAGACAATCTTTTTGTCCCAAAACGCTGTTGATAAAACCATGTTTTAATGTTCCATAATAATCATATAACTCAATCAAAAGATCTGCAGAATATGCTCTGTCAATCCACTCTGGAACATCTTCGATCGCGTAGTCTGTTGTCTCACCTGTAATGGCATTACACAGTACCACTCGCCCAACCGTTGCACCGCCGAACAAGCCGATATTAAACTTTTTCACCGGACACACCCAGTATGGGATACCTTCTTCATCAATTTCAAAACTGAGCTCATTAAAAATATAAGTCGGGTATTGAAATCTAAGATGACGATAAATATTGCGGTTAAAATATTCGGATGTCGAATACTTGATTCCTTCCTCTAATTTGACCAATTCTGTATTCTGTGTCGCCATATCGATCAAAATATAGGCAGGAATTCCTTCTGACTGGTTTGTCAGCCACTTAAACGCATCTGCATAGCGAAGTGGTGACACACGCATAGGTTTATCCTGATAGTTGATCTGACTGTAAATGTCATCGACTTCAAATTGTGAAACCATGTCCACCATGCTTCCCATTTTTCGATTTCCAAGAAGTGTTGCTGAATCTTTATCCAACAACGGAATCTGATCAAATGACAATTCCTGGATATCTTTTGTGAACTCTCCATCTTCCACAGTTAAAAGCTGCTGATATTTCTTCGCATTAATGATCGGTGATGATAACAGGGAACCGATCATATAAATCAAAAATAACCCTATCAAAAAACTGATAAATCCTTTTACCACTTTTGATTCTCTAATTTCGCTGATTCCAAGACGTTTTTTATATATATAATATACAAGTCCCATCACCACCAGCAGCATCATAAAAAACCAAAAATCAGATGAATGAATGTTAATAGCCGGTAAAGTTATATAATAATAAACTGCCGCAAAAAGTATAACTGCAAGTATTCCTATCAATTTCATGGTCTTTTTCTTCATGAACATTCTCCTTTAAAACTTTCTCTTCCACAAATCAGGTGAAAACAACACCAAGAATGGGAAAATTTCCAATCTTCCTACCAGCATGTCAAAACAGAATACGATTTTAGACAAATTCGAAAAGGCAGAAAAATTCCCTACTGGTCCAACCGCTGCAATACCCGGACCTACGTTATTGATCGTAGTCAATACGCCGCTAAAGGTTGTTGCAAAATCAAAGTTGTTCAAAGATACCAGCAATACTGATACAATCAGGATGAAAACATATGCCAGCACATAAATATACACATTGTGCAATGTCTCTCCGCCAACTTTTTTCCCATTTACCTTTACAATACTCACCGACTTTGGATGAATAATCTGTTTCATTTCTTTTGCTATACTTTTACATATGATCAGGATTCTTGAAACCTTCATTCCACCGCCAGTTGATCCAGCGCATGCCCCTATAACCATAATACATAGCAAAATACATTTCGAAAATTCCGGCCACAGATTATAGTCTGCCGTTGCAAATCCAGTTGTCGTAATGACAGACGCAACCTGGAATACTGCATATCGGAATGCATGAAGTATATCTCCATATATATTCAAAATGTTAATTGTAATTGCAATCGTAGCTACTGCAATAATTCCCAAATACGCTCTTACTTCTTCATTTTTAAATACTGCCTTTACCTTTTTCAAAATGAGAAAATAATACATATTAAAGTTGATTCCAAACAGGATCATAAATACCGTGATCACTCCGTCGATGTATGCACTGTCATAGAATGCCACGCTGTTATTTCTATTATTGAAACCACCTGTTCCAGCGGTGCTAAACGAGTGGATCACACTATCATATAAATCCATACCGCCTAAATACAATAGAATCACTTCAACTATCGTCAGGACCAAATACATTCCATAAAGGATTCTTGCTGAAGACTGTGCTCTTGGTACCAGTTTGTCTGTCTCTGGTCCAGGCACCTCTGCTCTCATTAAATGCATAGAATTCTTTTCTTCCAGCGAAACGATCACCATAACAAATACGAGCACGCCCATACCGCCAATCCAGTGTGTCAGACAACGCCAGAAATTGATTCCTTTCGGCAGAGAAGCGATATCTGTCAATATCGTAGAACCCGTTGTCGTAAACCCTGAAACTGTTTCAAAAAACGCATCTACAAAAGATGGAATGGAACCTGAAATCACAAATGGCAGCGCTCCAAATATGGACCACAGAATCCATGCGCACGCAATGATCACAAACCCGTCTTTTCCATAAATAGTAGTATTTTCTGGTTTTTTTACACCCGCAACCAAAAATGGGATCAAAAGAATCACACATGTGATCAAAAATGGGAAAATACTTTCCCCATAACATCCCGCAACAACTGCAGGAATCAGTAAAACCAATGCTTCTACTCCAAGCATTCTTCCCAGTATATAAGTAGTCATCTTTAAATTCATAATGCATCTCTCCTATACTAAGATATCTCGAATATCCTGGACTTTTTTATCTCTTGTCACAACAACAACACTGTCTCCCTTTTGCAAACAGTCATTTCCGTGAGGGATAATGATCTGACGATTTCTTGCAATACATGCAATCAGATTGTTTGGTTTTGTAGGCAAGTCTTTCAATGGCACATTAGTGTAATATGCCTCTTCTTTCAAAATAAATTCCAATGCTTCTACACGGTTATCTACAAGACGATACATCGTTTCCACATTTGCATTGGAATAAGAATTCTGTCTCGCACGTACATAGCTGATGATCGCATCTGCCGTTGCAGTCTTTGCTGATACCAGACTGTCAAGCCCAAGGCTTCCCACCATCTGTACTCTCGTCTCTTCATTGACCTTGGCAATGATCTTATGCACACCCTGTGTCTTTGCAAACAGACTGACAATAATATTTTCTTCATCCAATCCTGTAAGTGCAATAAAGGCATCTGCCTCTGCAATTCCTTCTTCGACTAATAAATCGTGATCCGTTGCATCTCCATGAATGATAGTTGCTTTTGGCAGTTGTTCACACAGATATTCTGATTTTTTACGGCTCTGTTCAATGATCTTCACCTGCATTCCCATGCTGCACAGTTGTTTTGCAAGGTAGAAACCAACCCTGCCGCCGCCTGCGATCAATACTTTCTTGATGATTTTTTTCTTGTCACCTAATAAATTGAAGAATAACTCCAATTGCTGATGTGAGGATGCAACGTGAATCTTATCCCCTTCCTGTGGGATAAAAGAACCGTCTGGGATATAGACTTCTTTTCCTCTCTGCACCGCACATACCAGAATCTTGATCTGGAACTTTCTGTACATATCAGCGAGTGTCATTCCGATCATCGGATTGCCTGCTCGAAGTGTGTATTCCACTAATTCTACTTTTCCTTTTGCAAATGTTTCTACTTTACTTGCTGACGGGAAAATCAAAACTCTGCCAATTTCATTTGCAACTGCAAGTTCTGGATTGATCGCCATTGTAAGTCGCAAATCTTCTTTTAAAATGTGAATCTGTTCATAATAAATTGGATTACGTACACGTGCAATTGTATTTTCAGCACCAAGTCGTTTTGCGATCAAACAGCTAAGCATGTTTAATTCGTCCGTTGATGCACATGCAATTACCAAATCTGCGCCTGGTACACCTGCTTCTTTTTGAATCTCAGCGCTTACACCATCGCCTGCGATACAGAAAATATCCAGTTTATTAATTGCTTCTCTCAGTTTACCTGCATTATTATCGATTAGTACAACATCATAATTTTCTTCGGAGAGCTGCTTTGCGAGTCTATAACCAACTTTACCGTCTCCAATAATTACAATCTTCATTTCTATTACCTCTTTTTTATTTGATTTGATAACATGTGAAAGAATTATAGCACCATTCTTTTAAAAGTACAAGCAAAGTACCAGTAAAGAACAAAGTATGCCAACAGCCAAAACAAGAGGCACGAAAACCGCGCCTCTTGTTCTTACATTGATTTATTATTAGTCTTCATTTGCTCTTGCAGCAATTTCTTTTTCCTGTACATCTGAAGGAGCTTGTTCGTAACGTACAAATTCATATTCATACGTTCCACGTCCACCTGTCATAGAACGAAGAACTGTACAGTATCCAAATACACCTGTCATTGGAATATCAGCTTCGATCACTTGTTTTCCACCAGCGATTGGATTCATACCGAGTACACGGCCACGACGTTTGTTCAAATCACCCATTACATCACCTGTATATTCATCAGGTACTGTAACTTTGATATTAGCGATTGGTTCTAATAATACTGGACTTGCTTCCATGAAACCTTTCTTGAATGCCTGGATTGTAGCAGTCTTGAATGCCATTTCAGAAGAGTCTACTGGATGATATGATCCATCGTATAATACTGCTTTCACACCAACTACTGGATAACCAGCTACTGGACCTTTCACTACAGATTCTTGTAAACCTTTTTCAACTGCTGGGAAGTAGTTCTTTGGAACTGCACCACCAACTACGATCTGTTCAAATACGTATGGTGTCTCTAAATCTCCAGAAGGTTCAAATTTCATCTTAACGTGACCATATTGTCCATGTCCGCCTGATTGTTTTTTGTATTTTGTATCAACATCAGATGTCTTACGGATTGTTTCACGGAAAGCTACTTTTGGAGTTTCAAGATCAACTGCTACTTTATAGCGAGCTGCTAATTTGCTTACTACTACTTCAAGGTGTTGATCGCCCATACCATAGAGTAATGCCTGACGGTTTTCACTGTCGTTTACTACTTTAAGAGTAACGTCTTCTGCCATCATTCTTCCAAGTGCCTGAGAAACTTTATCTTCATCACCTTTTGTTTTAACAACATATTTCATATATGTATATGGTTTAGAGTATTCTGTTTTTGCATACATAACCTGTGTATTCTTTGTTGAAAGAGTATCACCTGTCTTAACTGCATTTAATTTAGCAACTGCACCGATATCACCTGCATGAAGTTCAGAAACTTCTACTGGTTTGTTACCGATCATTGTATATAATTTTCCGATCTTTTCTTCTGTATCTGTACTTGTATTGTAAAGTGTGTCATCGCTCTTTAATACACCTGAGCAAACTTTAATGAATGAGTATTTACCGATAAATGGGTCAACCATTGTCTTAAATACATATGCACTCTTAGATTTTGCGAAATCATAGTTTCCTTCAAAGATGCTGTTTGTCTTACGATTGATACCAACACATGTTTTCTTATCTGGGCTTGGGAAGAAACGTACGATGTCTGATAATAAGTTTGCAACACCCTGTGCTTCTGTATTAGATCCCATAGCTACTGGAACGATACTTCCATCTGTAACTGATGTACGCATAGCTGCACGGATTTCTTCTACAGAGAATTCTTCACCTGCAAAATATCTGTCCATGAAATCTTCACTTGTTTCAGCAACAGCTTCCATCAATGCTTCACGGCAGATTTCTAAGTTTGGAAGACAGTAGTCAGGAATCTCACATTCTTCGCGTTGTCCGATACCTGTATATCTTCTACCTGCATTTTTAATAACGTTAACGTAACCAACTAATTTTTCATTTTCACGGATTGGTTGGAAGTGTGGAGCGATCTTTTTGCCGTACTTCGCTGTTAAATCTTCTACAACCTGACGGAAACTTGCGTCATCAACGTCCATTTCTGTTACATAAACCATTCTTGGAAGTTTGTATTTTTCGCATAATTCCCATGCTTTTTCTGTACCTACTTCTACGCCTGCTTTACCTGAAACAACGATAACCGCTGCATCAGCTGCGCTAACTGCTTCTTCTACTTCTCCGACGAAGTCAAAGTAACCTGGTGTATCAAGGATATTGATTTTCGCTTTTTCCCATTCGATAGGAATCAAACTTGTGCTAAGAGAGAATTTACGTTTTTGTTCTTCTTTATCGAAATCACTGATTGTATTGCCATCAGCTACTTTTCCCATTCTATTAGTTGCGCCTGATACATATGCCATTGCTTCAACTAAGCTAGTTTTTCCGCTGCCTCCATGTCCTAATAATACAACGTTTCTTACTTCGTCCGTTCTGTACACTTTCATAATTGTGCCGCCTCCTTGTTTGTAGTTTCACATGTTAACATTGTACTAAAATTTTTCGAATTTAGCAACTCTATTATGTAATTTATACAATTTTTTATTTTTCATTTTCAGAATTTTCACACACTTCCCTTTTTTCTTATATCTAAAGTTGCTTTTGCACTTTAAAGCGCAATAGTGTTGACTTTTCCCTATAATTATAATAGAATTATTTCGTATGAGTTCAAATCGACCGGAAAGGATTGAGTAATTATGAATACAACAAAGAAAATAGGTTTTGTAGGATTAGGATTAATAGGAGGTTCCATTGCAAAAGCAATCCGCCAGTATTATCCTTCTTATGAGATCATTGCCTTTGATAAAAGCAAAGAAACTTTAGCACTTGCAACCCAGGAATCCACGATTGATGTTGCATGCACCAGCATTGACGACAATTTTTCCAACTGTAATTATATCTTTTTATGTGCTCCTGTTTCTTTTAATACCGCATATATCAAACAGTTAAAGCCATATTTACATCAGAACTGTATCTTAACAGATGTGGGCAGTGTGAAATCTTCTATTCACAAAGAAGTAATCAAATTGGGCGTTGAAGAATATTTCATCGGCGGGCACCCAATGGCAGGTTCCGAAAAATCAGGATTTTCTAATTCGAAAGCAATCCTGATTGAAAATGCATACTATATCCTGACGCCAAGCAGCAAAATAGCTTCTGAAAAAGTGCAAGAGTATTCTAAATTTGTAGAATCTTTGAAAGCACTTCCAGTTCAGCTTACCTATGAAGAACATGACTATATTACAGGTGTGATCAGCCACCTGCCTCATATTATTGCTTCAACACTCGTAAACTTTGTAAAAGATTCGGATTCCAAGGATGAAATGATGAAGCACCTTGCCGCAGGCGGATTCAAAGATATCACCCGTATTGCTTCTTCTTCTCCTACAATGTGGCAGCATATTTGTTTAAAAAATGGAGAAAACATTGTAACTATTTTGAACAAATATATTGAAACGTTAGAGGATGCCAAAGAACGTATCCAGACAGGTTCGGAACAGCAGATCTATGATCTGTTTGAAACCTCAAAGAATTATCGAAACTCCATCCCAGGTGGCTCATCTGGTCCGATCAAAAGAGTTTTTGCTGTATACTGTGATATCGTCGATGAAGCAGGAGCAATCGCTACAATTGCTACCATTCTTGCTGCAAACAATATCACTTTGAAAAACATCGGTATCGTTCACAATCGTGAATTCGAAGAAGGGGTTCTGCGAATTGAGTTTTACGATGAGGATTCTTCACACCGTGCTGCAGAACTGCTGGAAAAATACAGATATACCGTATACGAACGCTAGATTAAAAATTCTTTACTTTCACATACTAAGCGCCAACAAGCTGTCGTGACTTGTTGGCGCCTTTTCATTTATTTGGTTTACATACACAGAATTAGTAATACTTCACCTTAACTTGTTTTCCAAGTTTCTTCGCCACGTCCTGCAGCTGTTCCACGAGATTCATTCTGACACTCAGTTCAAATGGCAGATTGGAATTCTGATGGGCAACATTCATCGCAGTTCCGACATAGAGATTGATATCGGTACATTCTTCGATAAGCATTTTAGCCAGTTTTGCTGCACCGTTATTGGCATCCAGCGCATCAAAGAATTCTACATCAAAATCATCCTGTTCATATCTGCGCAGCAGATTCATCATCTTTCCAAGTGTGATGACACCTTCTGTTACCAGATCCAGACCCTCAATCTCGGCCATCGGAGGCATCGACAGATCTTCATGGTCGATTGTGGTTACGATCTTCTTTCGCAGTACACGAGCCGCTATATTGGCACTTGTACCACCGCATACCACTTTCTTGCCTTCTGACTGCATAAATTCCCGGATCACACGTTCATCATCTTCTTTATTCTTCGGAGGTCCTGTGAAAATATTTACGACCTTGCGTTCCACAATACGAGTAACTGCTATCGTCGTATCATCTCCCGGTCTGTGACCATACAGATCATTGCACGCATCACTCAGCACAGCCGCAAGTCTCGATGCAGACAGCGTTTCTTTTGTACAGCGCAGTGTATACTCTGACATTTCTTTCCAGGTCCATCCATAATTCATCAGCTCGCCTGTGCCTGCCCAGATCACGCCGTCGCTCATAAGTACAAAACAGTCATTTACTTTTACATCAAACCGATATTCATGAATGATCTTTCCCTCGATGACTCGCTGTTTATATGGATAATCTACAATCTTCCCATCCCGGATAAAAACGCATGATGGATTATCAAATTCCGCCAGATACGCTTGTCCGTCATGCGAAATCTGAAGAATACTAAACGTAGAATAAGCAACACCTCTCACTTTACAAATCGGAAGCGTCTTTGCAATCGTCTCTACCGCAAGTTCGATCGTAGCTCCTTCCAAAAACATCGTGCCCAGAATTTTTGATGTCAATGTTGCAAGAATATTGGCTTTTACTCCACTTCCCATCCCATCTGCCAGAATGACAATATCCGCATCTTCTTTTTTCAGAACTTCTACTTTATCTCCACAAAGCTCTTCTTCATGCTTATTCAAACTTCTCCAGGAAACATCAATACTAACACTCATATTAATCCTCCTCATCGAAAAGAATCGAATCACGCAGCTTCGTCAGCGTCACTTTTGTCTCGGCAGTCGTCTCTCCAAGAAGACCGGCAATCTCCTGTGCAACCTTCATCTGCTTATCAATAACCTTCTGCGCCATTTCAACCGTCTCCATTTTCAGATGCAGACGCTTTTCTTTCGCAAGCTCCTCCTTCGAAATATCCTGATAAATCACAAGAACAGAATCCAAATCTTCTATATATACTATCGTTTCTTCTGCCACGAGATGAATCTGCGGCAGTTCCACTTTCTTGTGCATGATCGGCTTTTTCGTTTCCAGCACTTCTTCGATATCTTCTGTCTCGATATATTCAAATATGTAACTTTCCAGAGCTTCTTTTCTGCTGACGCCAAGGAATTTCTGTGCAATTTTATTACATTCACAGATACGCAGTTCCTTATCGATCAGCAAATTCAGATTTGGTGTTACGTCCATCACAATATTCGACATAGACTCTGCTTTTGCAATTGCATATGGAAGACACATTCCAAGTTCCGCTTTATTTTGATAAACTGCAATCGCTTTATCTCTGCAGGTTGCATATCCACAAGCGCCACAATTGAGTTCATCTTCTTTTTTATATTTTCCGCTTGCCCTTAAAATATCTTTGATCTGTTCTTCTGTCGGAAGTTTCTCTTTTCTGCTGCGGTCATAAAATTTCTTAGAAATCGAAATTCCTTCCAGTTGAATCGATTCATCTGCCGGAACGTGTTTTACCTGCTGCTCGATCTTCAGTTTCGCAGGAGTATAAGATCCCTTCCACTTGTTGGATGCAGGCCCCTTCACACATCCGCCTGAGCAAACATTTGCCTCAATAAAGCAATGATCCAGCTCACCTTTTTGCATACACTCCAACAATTCGATACACTCTTCCAATCCGTCCACATATATTTTATGATAAGTATCGCTCGTCTTTCCTGCCAATACTGACTGAATCACTCCGCCGCTCACTGGATAAATACGGTTCACATTCACTTCTGGATTTCCAAACGGTTTATCTTCACATTTGCAAATGTCAATCCCTTCTGCAGCAAGCCATGATTCCAGTTCTTCAAAAGTAAGGAGTGCATTGATCGCACCCATCACTCTCTGATCACCGACTCCTTCTTCTTTTTTCGCGATGCAAGGTCCTAAAAATACCACCTTTACGTCTTCCCCATAGATACTTTTGATCAGTCTTCCGTGCGCGATCATTGGGGAAACAACTGGAATCATATATTTCGTAAGACTCGGATAATATTTCTCGATCAGATCATTCATGCTTGGACAGCATGTTGTGATCATATTTTCCATCTCTCCTTCTTCCAAAATCCGCTGATATTCTTTCGTCACCAGTGCCGCTCCCTCTGCCGTCTCACGCACTTCCGAAAATCCCAGCTTCAACAAAGCATCCACGACCTGCCCCGGTTTTTCATATTTTAAAACACCTAAATAAGATGGGGCAATCGAGATGATTGTCTTGATTCCCTGTCTTAAATAACTTTTTACACGATCCATATCACTTGCAAATGTCTTAGCATTCTGTGGACATACTTCAAGACAGTGTCCACAATGAATACAGGCATCTCTGATGATATGCGCCTGTTCATTTTTTACCGAAATTGCTTTCACGCTGCAATTTCGAACACATTTATAACAATGCTTACAGTTCGCATCATGAAAATCTATCACCTTCATAGTTCCGATCCTCCTTCTTCCTTTCATTATAGTAAGAATTCAAATGAGATACAAGGAAAAAGGGAGTCCACTTTTTCAAGTGTCTCCCCTTTTCCCGGTTTTCCATGGGTTGCATATATTGATACGTTTAATTAATGGTTCTCTTCACATATGTCGTATGTAAAAGTTCATGTGCTCTGTGGCTGCCTGGTGTTCCTAAAAACTCTTCGTATAATTTTTTCACTGCCGGATTTTCATGTGATTTACGGATCGTCTGTTTCGCGTCATTATCATATAACGCTTTTGCTCGAAGTGCTCTTACATCTGTAAAGTTTCTCACATGACCTGAAACCTGTGGCTGTCCTCCGCCATTTACACATCCGCCTGGACATCCCATAATTTCAATAAAGTGATATTCAGCTTCTCCAGATTTTACTTTTTCCAATAATTCTTTCGCATTCTTAAGTCCAGATGCCACAGCAACTTTCACATCCATGCCTGCTACATGATAGGTTGCTTCCTTGATTCCTGCTGTGCCACGAACTTCTTCGAATTCTAATTTAGCAAGTTCTTCGCCTGTAAGTGTTTCTACCGCTGTACGAAGCGCCGCTTCCATAACGCCGCCAGTTGCTCCAAAGATCACTGCCGCACCTGTAGATTCTCCAAGTGGATCATCAAATCCCTCATCTGGAAGATTTACAAAATCAAGACCGCAGCGTTTGATAAGTCGTGCCAGTTCTCTTGTTGTGATAGAAATATCTACATCTGGTACACCTGCTGCCGACTGATCCGGACGACCTATTTCAAACTTCTTCGCTGTACATGGCATTACACTGACACATACGATATTTTTCGGATCGATTCCCATCTTTTCCGCATAATAAGTCTTTGTAATTGCACCAAACATCTGCTGTGGTGATTTACAGCTTGATAAGTTTTCTGTCATATCTGGGAAGTAGTGTTCACAGTATTTGATCCATCCTGGTGAGCATGATGTGATCAACGGCAATACTCCACCATTTTGTACGCGATCTAAAAATTCATGTGCTTCTTCCATGATCGTAAGGTCTGCACTGAAATTTGTATCAAATACTTTATCAAATCCGATTCTTCTAAGAGCGGCTGCCATTTTGCCTTCTACATCTGTTCCGATTGGATATCCAAATTCTTCTCCAAGTGCTGCTCTTACTGCCGGAGCCGTCTGTACTACTACATGCTTTGTCGGGTCAGCGATTGCTTCCAGAATCTGATTTGTATAATCTTTTTCTGTAAGTGCTCCGGTTGGACAGACTGCGATACATTGTCCACAAGAAACACAGCTTGTTTCTCCAAGTCCCATTTCAAATGCAGAACCGATACTTGTAGCAAATCCTCTGTGATTTGCACCGATCACACCAACTGCCTGTACCTTTTCACAGACCGCACTGCAGCGACGGCATAAAATACATTTATTGTTATCACGAATCATGTGTACTGCTGTCAAATCTAATGGATATTCGTTTTTCACGCCATCAAAATATCCTTCGTCTACCACACCAAGTTCGTGACATAATTGTTGTAATTCACAGTTACCACTTCTGACACATGACAAACATTTGCGGTCATGGTTAGAAAGGATTAACTGAAGTGTTCGTCTTCTTGATTCCAATACTTTCGGTGTATTGGTCCAGATTTCCATATTTTCACTGATCGGATGCACGCAGGCTGCAACCAATGTTCTTGCACCTTTTACTTCTACTACACAGATACGACATGCACCGATCTCGTTGATTTCTTTTAGGAAACAGAGTGTAGGTATCTTAATGCCAGCCAAATGTGCTGCTTCTAAAATTGTAGAACCTGCTGGTGCAGATACTGCTCTGCCATTGATCTTAATATTCACATTTGCCATATTTCTACCCTCCATTACTCTTTATAAATTGCGCCGAAGCGGCATTTTTCCATACATGCTCCACACTTCACGCATTTATCCTGATTGATCATATGTACTTCTTTTACAGAACCAACAATTGCACCGTTTGGACAGGTTCTTGCACAAAGTGTACATCCACGACATTTATCTGCATTGATCTTATATTGAAGCAGATCTTTACATACGCCGGCTGGACATTTCTTATCTACGATATGAGCAATATATTCGTCTCTGAAGTAGCGTAATGTAGAAATAATAGGGTTTGGAGCTGTCTGTCCAAGCGCACAAAGTGAATTTTCTTTTAAGTGGTAGCACAGTTCTTCCAGCTTATCCAGATCTTCCATCGTAGCCTGACCTTTTGTAATCTTTTCTAAGATTTCAAGCATACGTCTTGTTCCGATACGGCATGGTGTACATTTACCACAAGATTCATCTACGGTAAATTCCAGGAAGAATTTTGCGATATCTACCATACATGTACTTTCGTCCATTACGATCAAACCACCTGAACCCATCATAGAACCGATGGCCATCAAGTTGTCATAATCGATTGGAACATCAAAATGTTCTGCCGGAATACATCCGCCCGAAGGTCCGCCTGTCTGAGCTGCCTTGAATTTCTTTCCATTTGGGATTCCGCCGCCAATCTCTTCTACGATCTCGCGAAGTGTTGTTCCCATTGGAACTTCTACCAGCCCTGTATTGTGAATCTTTCCGCCAAGTGCGAATACTTTTGTTCCTTTTGATTTTTCTGTACCCATAGACGCAAACCATTCTGGTCCATTCAGGATAATCTGTGGAATATTCGCCCATGTTTCTACGTTATTTAAAATAGTTGGTCTTTCAAACAGACCTTTTACTGCCGGGAATGGAGGACGTGGTCTTGGTTCTCCACGGTTTCCTTCGATTGATGTCATAAGCGCTGTTTCTTCACCACACACGAATGCACCTGCCCCTAATCTCAGATCGATATCAAAATCAAATCCCGTTCCAAAAATATCTTTTCCTAATAAACCATATTCTCTCGCCTGTTTGATCGCGATTTCCAGTCGTTCGATCGCGATCGGATATTCCGCACGTACGTAAATATATCCTTGTGAAGCACCAATTGCATACCCTGCGATCGCCATAGCTTCTAATACAACATGTGGGTCACCTTCTAAGATAGAACGATCCATGAATGCACCTGGATCACCTTCATCTGCATTACAGCATACATATTTTTGAACATTGCCGCGATTGCCAGAAGCGAATTTCCATTTCAATCCGGTCGGGAAACCAGCACCGCCTCGGCCGCGAAGTCCGCTGTCTAGCATTACCTGGATTACTTCATCTGGAGTCATCTCTGTTAACACTTTACCGAGTGCTTCATATCCGCGTGTTCCAATATATTCTTCGATATTTTCAGGAGCGATCACACCACAGTTACGAAGTGCAACACGTTTCTGTTTCTTATAAAACTTTGTTTCCTGTAAAGGTAAAATCTTATCTTCTGCCACTGTTTCCTGATACAGAAGACGTGTTACAACTTTACCGTTTGCCAAGTGTTCTGCAACAATCTCAGGAATATCTTCTTCTTTCACCATAGAATAGAAAGAGCCTTCTGGATAAACGATCATAATCGGTCCCAGTGCACAGAGACCAAAACATCCAGTTTTTACGATTCCGATCTCATTTTGTAAACCATGTTTTTCGATTTCTCTTTCTAATGTTTCCAGAATCTTTTTGCTGCCAGAAGAAGTACATCCTGTACCGCCGCAAACCAGAACATGTTTGCGGTATCCGTCAAGGATTGGAAATTCCCCTTCATGTTCTTTTCGGAATTCTACCTGATCCTGCATCTTTTCTCTTATCACTTTTAATTCTTCCAGAGATTTCATACCGATTCCTCCCTATTCATATTTTGCTAAGATGTCATCGATGTCGTCTACTGTCAAACGTCCATATACGTCATCATTTACCATCATAACTGGTGCAAGTCCGCACGCACCAACACAACGACAGGCATCTAAAGAAAACTTACCGTCTGGTGTACATTCTCCGCCTACAATACCCAGTTTTTCCATTAGATAATTATAAATATCACCAGAACCCTTTACATAACATGCAGTTCCAAGACAGACTGAAATACGATGTCTGCCTTTTGGATTTAATGCAAATTGTGCATAAAACGTCGCTACACCATATATCTTTTCCATTGGAATTCCAGTCTCATCCGAAATAATCTTCTGTACTTCGTATGGAAGGTATCCATAAATCCCCTGTGCCTTTTGAAGAATCGGCATCAATGCGCCTTTTTCATCTTTCAGTTCTGCAATTACTTTCAATAACGCCTCTTCTTGCTCTTTTGTTCCCTTAAATGGAACACATTCTTTTCTAGAACACATCTTCAAACCTCCTTAAATATCATTTTAGCCGTGCATTTCCTGTATTTCTTTCTCTTCTTTCATCCTACCACAATTTTGCACAAAATTCTACAAAAAAACTCATCGTTTTTTCTGTTAATTTAACAACAATAGCGTTTACTTTTTGACAGTTCTGTTAAATATTGCACAATATCGTTATATTTTTATCACACCACTTGATGCATCACGTCACCCTTCACTCTTGACACATACACTTTATAATGATAAAGTGTTGATATGTTTTTGAAATTATCTAAAGAAATAGGAGGTCGCTTATGAGCAACAAAACAATACCTTACAAAATCTATCTGGAAGAAAACGAGATGCCTAAGCAGTGGTACAATGTTCGCGCAGATATGATCAATAAGCCTGCTCCTCTTTTAAACCCTGCAACATTCCAGCCAATTACACCGGAAGAACTTGGCGAAGTATTTTGTGAAGAGCTTGTCAAACAGGAACTTGATGATACAACTCCTTACATTGACATTCCTCAGGAAATCCTTGATTTCTACAAAATGTACCGTCCAGCCCCACTCGTAAGAGCTTACTGTCTGGAAGAGAAATTGCAGACACCTGCCAAAATTTATTACAAATTCGAAGGAAACAACACCAGCGGCAGCCACAAGTTGAATTCTGCAATCGCACAAGCATATTATGCGAAGAATCAAGGTTTAAAAGGAGTGACAACAGAAACTGGTGCTGGTCAATGGGGAACTGCGCTTTCTATGGCATGTTCTTATCTCGATCTGGATTGTAAAGTATATATGGTAAAATGTTCTTACGAACAAAAACCTTTCCGCCGCGAAGTGATGCGTACATATGGAGCAAGTGTTACACCTTCTCCATCTACAGAGACAGAAGTCGGAAAGAAGATTTTAGAAAGACATCCTGGTACAAACGGAAGCCTTGGCTGTGCTATTTCTGAAGCAGTTGAGACTGCTACAAAATTAGACGGTTATCGCTATGTACTTGGAAGTGTACTCAATCAGGTACTTCTTCACCAGACTATTATCGGTCTTGAGACAAAGATTGCTATGGATAAATATGACATCAAACCAGACATCATTATCGGATGTGCCGGCGGCGGTTCAAACCTTGGCGGTCTGATCGCTCCATTTATGGGAGAAAAATTAAGAGGCGAAGCAGATTACCAATTCATCGCAGTAGAACCAGCATCATGCCCTACTCTTACACGTGGTAAATATGTTTACGATTATTGTGATACTGGAATGGTATGCCCTCTCGCTAAAATGTATACACTCGGAAGCAATTTTATTCCTTCCGCAAGTCATGCAGGCGGACTTCGTTACCATGGTATGAACTCTGTTCTTTCTCAATTGTATGCGGATGGATATATGGAAGCACGTTCAGTAGAACAGACAGCCGTATTCGATGCTGCTGTACAGTTTGCTCGTGTAGAAGGAATCCTTCCAGCTCCAGAAAGCAGCCATGCGATCAAGGTTGCGATCGATGAAGCACTGAAGTGCAAAGAGACAGGCGAAGAAAAGACAATTCTCTTCGGTCTTACAGGAACTGGTTATTTCGATATGTATGCCTACGAAAAATTCAACAACGGTGTGATGGCAGACTATATTCCTACAGACGAAGAAATCGCACACGGTCTTTCAGGACTTCCAGAAATCAAATAATTTTATTTATAAAAAATGTTGCAGACAAAAAATCTGCAACATTTTTTGATTTTATTCTGTTTTATAACGCTTTCACCGCTGGTCTTGCCGGATCCAGAATCTCTTTTGCATCAAAAAGATCTGATAAATTGTTTTCTGCTCCAGTCGCATTTCTATAGATACGATATCCGTCCAGATTTCTTCTTCCCTGACGCAGATAATCGTCACCAAACCAGGTTGTATATTGTGTAGAATCTACATTACAGAAGATCGAATATCCCTGACTGCGGAAATACTGATATTTTGCATTGCTTTCCGAATAGTCCCCGCGGCCTTCCAGGTCTTCACCATGTGCAAATATGATGGTGTCTGTCTCCCCTACGATCGGCTCTACATTTCTCTTCCATTTTTCCGTATCGCTTTGCAGTGATTCCAGATTTCTGCTGCCTACACGAAGGTGTCCCCATGTATGACTTGCAAACTCCCATCCATTCTCTTTCATGGCGTCTGCTACTTTTTTTGCTTCTGTTCTTTCATTTTCCAGTGTAAAATCAGGATGTTCCTCTATCCATTTCTGTTGATGACTGTCACAGTCTGGATTGCTCAGATCATACGTTTCATCTGTGCGATATCCCAGTATACCATTATATCCTGTAAGTGCAATGATTCCCTTTGCACCGCGGTAAGAAGCATCTGGATGCTCCTCTACAAACTGATCCATAAGCGGAACCACATCATATGCTCCGATCATTGTATTTCCCTCTGCATCCGTATACTCATTCATCACTTTTCCATTTTCGTCAATGATCAGTTTGGTTGCATATCCATAGCCGTCATATGCGTGATAATAACTCAAATCGTCTAATGACAGTACAAATGCCTTCTTTCCTTTTGGAAGCATAATCGTGGCTGGTTCATAAACTATGTTGCCATTCTCGTCCTGCACCTCATTGATTAAGTCATGGATACTCACCATTACATAACCCTTGTCGTACATCGACTGTGTAATCTTATTGAACTCATCAATTGTGGTCATCCACTGATTGTTTCCAATCGCCTGACTGTCTGTATCATGATTCTTAAATGCTCTCTCTGTATCTACGATCAACGAATGATAGAAGATATGTGTCACTTCATTTATATTGACAGGTACGCAGCTTGCTTTTTCACTTTCAATGGAACTGATCAATTGTTCTACTTCTTGATCTACTTCATAATCTTTCACAGTCTTTAATACTTCAATCGCCGCATCATAGTCATAAGTAGCCGCAAGATATTTGGCTTCTGCTAACTTCTTTTCTCGCTTTTGTTCTTCTGTCTCTTCCTGTGAGATCTCACCGGATACTTTCTTGTCATCATTGCCAATCTTATCCACTAATTTCTTGATTCCAAATCCCATCAGACCAAGGATTAGAACTGCGCCCAAAATCAAACCAGCCATTACAGCGATTCGGATTATTTTCTTTTTTCTTCTCTTTTTTCTTCTTCTAGCCAAATTCTGTCTTCTTACGTATTCTCTTCTATCCATTCTTTCCTCCTTACTTTGAAAATTCTGTGATCATCATCGCATCACCGAAACTAAAGAATCTATAACGTTCTTCAATTGCCTGCTGGTATGCCGCAAGCACATTCTCCCTTCCAGCCAATGCTGATACAAGCATCACCAATGTTGATTCCGGCAAATGGAAATTTGTGATCAAATTGTCCAGAATTTTAAATTTGTATCCTGGATAAATAAAGATATCCGTCCATCCACTCATCGCCTTCAAACGCCCATTTTCATCTGCTGCTGATTCAATTGTTCGGCAGCTTGTTGTTCCAACACAAATAACACGTTTTCCATTCTCTTTTGCGGCATTGATTTTTTCCGCCGCCTCTTCCTCGATCTGATAAAATTCAGAATGCATATGATGTTCCAGAATATTATCTACCTTAACCGGTCTAAAAGTTCCAAGTCCCACATGAAGTGTCACTCTCGCAATATTTACGCCTTTGTCTTCAATCTTTTGAAGAAGTTCTGGTGTAAAATGAAGTCCTGCTGTAGGAGCTGCTGCCGAACCTGTATGCTTTGCATATACTGTCTGATAACGATTCTTATCTTGTAATTGATGTGTGATATATGGCGGCAGCGGCATCTGTCCTAATTGATCCAGAATCTCTTCAAAAATCCCCTGATACTCAAAACGAATCAATCTGTTTCCTTCTTCTACGATATCAACCACTTCTCCAACCAAAAGTCCATCTCCAAAACTGATTCTGGTTCCCACTTTTGCTTTTTTACCTGGTTTGACCAAAGTCTCCCATGTATCATTCGCATTACGTTTCAACAAAAGCACTTCAATCTTTGCCTCTGTTCCGACACGTGAACCGATCAGTCTCGCAGGCAATACTTTGGTATCGTTGATTACAAGACAATCTCCCTCTTCTAAATAATCCAGTACATCACGGAAAATGTGATGCTCTACTTCTCCTGTATTTTTATCCAATACTAAAAGTCTTGAACTTGAACGGTCCTCCAGCGGATCCTGTGCGATCAATTCTTCCGGTAGATCGAAATAAAAATCTTCTTTTCTCATTCTATGATTTCCTTCCTATATTTATTTCTTTACTATTTACTTTTCTTTAACCAATTCCGCCATAGAGTATTCCAAGTACAAATACAGCAATCGTAAGCCCTACGAATACATATTTTGTCATTGGTTCAAACCATGCACCGATTTTCTTCTCTCTTCCTAATTGTACCTGCTCTCTTGCAAATCCTTTTGGACAAACCCAGAAGAACATAATTGCTGCAAGCAGCGCTCCAACTGGTGTCAAATAAATAGAGAAAATATCCATCCATACTCCTACAACATCACCTGATTCGATAAAAATTCCAATCAGAACTGCAATCACTGCGACAATTAGAACTGCCATCTTGCGTGAGACTTTGAATTTCTCCTGAACAGCTTCTACTGGTGTCTCAAACAGATTGATCAGTGATGTGATTGCTGCAAACAACACTGCCACGAAGAAAATCACAAGAAACAATCTTCCTGCCGGCATCTGCTGAAATACCTTTGGCATCGTGATGAACATAAGCGGCGGACCCGCATTTGGATCCATTTGAAATGCAAATACTGCCGGCAAAATTACAAATGCTGCCAAAAGTGCCGCAAGCGTATCAAAAATCGCTACATTCCTTGCACATGTGATAATATCTTCATCCTTCTTTAAATAACTGCCGTATACAATCGTTCCGCATCCTGCTAAAGACAATGAAAAGAATGCCTGCCCAAGAGCATATACCCATGTCTTTACCTGAAACAGATAACTCCAATCTGGTTTTAACAAAAACTGATATCCTGCCTCTGAACCGTCTAAAAAGAAAACTCTAACTGCCAAAATCAGGAACAGCCCAAAGAACAACGGCATCAAAAACTTGTTTACTTTTTCAATTCCTTTGGATACTCCAAAAATCATGATCACAAATGTAATCGCAAGTGCCAGTAAATGCCATGGTACACTTTCAAAATCAGTCGCGATCGCCCCAAAATATTCTTCTGAAGCCACACTCATAAGCTGTCCATTCACAGAACCTGCTAAAAAGTTCAAGATCCATCCAACTACAACGGAATACCCGATTGCAATTCCAAGTGAAGCCAACGTTGGAATCATGCCAACGGCTCCTCCCCACTTCTGGTTTCTCATCTGAGCTGCTTTTCGAAACGCACCGATTGATCCTGCTCCCATAGCACGACCAAATGCCATTTCCCCTGCGACTCCGGCGAATCCCAGTACAAATACAAAAATAAAATACGGAATCAGAAATGCTGCCCCACCATATTCTCCCACGCGATACGGAAACATCCAAATATTTCCCATACCAACCGCAGATCCTATGCACGCGAGCACAAATCCAAGTCTATTTTGAAATGTATCTCTATTCATTTTTTTCAAACTCCTTTTCTCTGTACTTGATTATTATATCGTTTCTCCACTAAAAAGGCTACCCCTTTCTTCGAGGAAGTTCGACAAACTCTCTTCCAATATTTGTCTATGTTACAAAGACCAAGTACTCATTTCTTATAAATGAAAATAGAGAGCGAATCCTCGCCCCCTATTCTTTGAATCTATTACACTCTCATTTGTGCTCCAAATTGTTCACTTAATGCAGCAATAACTTTTTCGATCACTGCATCTGTCATAGCATCTGTCACATCTTCTTTGTCTGATGCTAATTTGATGTTAAATGCCATACTCTTCTTGTCTGCTCCTAATTTTTCGCTTTCGAAAATATCGAAGAGACTTACTTTTTTGATCAAAGCGTCACATGCTGTGATTGCATCGATTGTAGTACCACATTCTACTTTTTTATCGATCAAGACTGAGATATCACGGCTGTTTCCTTTGAATCCTGTTTCTGGAACATATTTGATTGCTTTTTTGAATAAATCAACCAATACGCTGTAATCGATTTCTGCAATAAAGATCTTTGTATCTGCTTTCTTTCCTGCAGCGATGTTCATATTGTCGATGATTTCATAACGTAATTGACCAAAATGTCCGATTTTCTGACCTTTGCAGTATACTTCTGCTGTTCTTCCTGGATGTAAGTAAGGAACGTTGCCTCTCTTATAAGAGAATGCCAGATCATTGTATGCTGCAAAACTTTCTAATGTTTCTTTCATAGCAAAGAAATCTTCTTCTACACCACATGTTCCAAGACATAACATTTTCTTTTCTACTGGTGGTTCAGTAAGTGGCAATGCCTTTGGAAGATAGATATTCGCCAATTCAAAGAAACGCATTGTTTCATTTCCGTTTTTGATATTGTTTTCAATTACTTTTACCATTGCAGGCGCCATCAATGTTCTCATGATGCTTAAGTTTTCTGTAATTGGATTTAATAATTCTACAACATTTCTTTCTTTTGCATCTTCTGGAATCAGGAACATATCAAAATCAGTCTTTGCTGTCATAGCAATTGTCTGAATTTCATAGTATCCTTGTGTGCATAAGTATTCTTTCACAGCAAGTTCTCTTGACTGGTAGCTGTTGAGACCACCATTTGTAACCTTTGCATCATCAAGGAATGTTGGAACCACTTTATCGTAACCATATTCACGGATCACTTCTTCTGCAATATCCTGGTATCCTTCAATGTCTTCACGGTATCTTGGAACTGCAAGTGTAAGCACTCCGTCATTTAATTCCACTTCGAATTGAAGTGCATTTAAGATCTTCACCATTTCTTCTTCTGGAACAACGATACCAAGTACATCGTTTACTTTTGCTGTTTCTACTTTGATGACTCTCTTTTCTGTAGAAGCTCCGCCAGATACATCAAAATGTGTAGAACTGATTTTTGCAAGACCAAGTGTCTGTGTCAGATTTAATGCACGAGCCATACCACATTCTACTGTATGTTCATCAATTCCTTTTTCAAATCTTGCTGCTGCATCTGAGCGAAGTCCAAGACCTCTTGATGTTTTACGTACGTTATCTTTTAAGAATTTTGCAGCTTCAAATACCACTTCTGTTGTTGTATCTTTGATTCCACTGTTAAGTCCGCCCATTACACCTGCAAGACCAACTGGTTTTACTTTATCACAGATCAAAAGGTTATTTGGATTCAAAACACGTTCTTTTTCATCTAAAGTAACGAGAGTCTCTCCTTCTTCTGCTCTTCTTACTACAATACCTGTTCCTTCTAAATCACTTAAATCGAATGCATGCATTGGCTGTCCCATTTCTACTAATACGTAGTTTGTAACGTCAACCATTGCATTGATCGCATTATGACCAACTGCGATCAGTCTTCTCTTCATCCATAATGGTGATTCCATGTTCTTCACCTCATAGATGTAGTGTCCCAGATATCTTGGACATAATTCCTGATCTAATACAGTAATGCTGATGTTTTCATTTACAGTACCGTCTTCTGTGTAGCTCATATCAGGAGCTTTGAATGGTTTGTTCAGTGCTGCTGCAACTTCTCTTGCAATACCAACTACTGACTGGCAGTCTGGACGATTTGCTGTGATTGAAATATCGAATAAGTAATCATCTAATTCCAGATAATCTCTCATTTCCATACCAAGTGGTGCATCTTCTGCTAAGATCATGATTCCATTTACATCAGCGCCTGGATACCATTGTGCATCCAATTTCATTTCTTCACCTGAGCAGAGCATACCGTATGACATCATACCAACCATTTTTCTTGGCTGAATATCAAGTCCGCATGGAAGTTTTGCTCCAATTAAAGCTGCTGGAACTTTTGCTCCAACAAAAACATTATCTGCACCTGTCAAAATCAAGTGGTCATTTCCTTTTTCTCCACAGTCAACATGACAGATTTGTAAATGTGTACCTTCGTAGTGTTCCATAGATGTAATCTGACCAACCACTACGTTTTCTAAATTTTCTCCTAAGTATTCCACACCTTCTACTTCAAAACCAACTGAGAAGAGTTTTTCTTCCAGTTCTTTTGGACTGATGTCGATATCTACATATTCTTTTAACCAACTATATAAAACTTTCATAATACCCTCCAACTATGCCTTGAATTGTTTTAAGAATTCGATGTCATTTTCAAATAATTTGCCCATGTGATTGATACCGTATTTGAGCATTGCAATACGTTCGATACCAATACCAA
>CAZUVY010000032.1:0-28239 GCA_964623905.1 uncultured Faecalimonas sp. | reverse complement strand
CGTGACGGGCCGCCACATCGTTTTTATTCGGTTTTGCTTCGGATGGGGTTTACATGTGCCCCCTTTGTTACCAAAGAGGCGGTAGTCTCTTACACTGCCCTTCCACCCTTACCCACGCAAGCGTGGGCGGTACATTTCTGTTGCACTGGCCTTGGAGTCGCCTCCACCGGACGTTATCCGGCATCCTGCCCTGTGAAGCCCGGACTTTCCTCTCCTGCGGCCTTTCGGCACTTGCAGCAGCGATCGTCTGTCTTACTTCAAATCATTTGTGATTTTATCATTTTTTTGAAAACTTGTAAAGTTCTTTTGCAGGCAGATCTTATTCTAAAATAACATCATCAATCAGATCATTTCCATCTGCTGCGGTAGTCGCAAGTGTATCACAGCGTTCATTCTGCGCATGTCCATCGTGACCTTTCACCCAGATAAACGTCACTCGATGTGGTTCTTTTGCTTTCAGAAGTCTTTTCCACAAATCCACATTTTTCACAGGCTCATTTTTACCACGCTTCCAACCCTTTTTCAGCCAGCTGTCGATCCAATGTTGATTGAATGCATCCACTACATATTTGGAATCCGAATACAATTCCACCTCACACGGTCTGTTGAGTGCTTCCAGACCAGCAATCACCGCCATAAGTTCCATACGGTTATTGGTTGTCTTCTTATATCCACATGACAATTCTTTGGTATGAAGCTGCCCTTTTGTATCAATATATTCCAAAACCGTCCCATAACCGCCTGGTCCGTCCGGATTTCCACGCGCAGCTCCATCTGTATAAATCTTTACGTGCATCTTGTTCTCCTATCTCATATCTTCTATTAATTTTAAAACATTTTCCTCTTTTGTGGCCCAGCTTGTACAGAAACGAACCACACTGCTGTTTTCATCGTATCGCATCTGATATTCGTAACCATATTTTCCATCCAGTTCTTTTAATTTCTTGTCCGGAACGATTACAAACTGCTGATTTGTTACACTGTCCACATAAAACTGATATCCGATTTCCAAAAGTCCTTGTTTCAAAAGTTTTGCCATATCGATTGCATGTTTTGAAATTTCAAAATAAAGCCCGTCTTTGAATAGTTCTAAAAACTGGATTCCAAGCAGTCTTCCTTTGGCTAACATTCCACCCTTTTGCTTAATAATATAGCGAAAATCTTCCTGAAGTGCTTTGTTTGTGATCACAACTGCTTCTCCAAAAAGAGCTCCAACTTTTGTACCTCCAATATAAAATACATCACAAAGTTTTGCCAGATTTTCCATTGTAAGATCATTTCCATCCGACATAAGACCATATCCCAATCTTGCACCATCCAGGAACAGATACAGGCCGCACTCCTTGCACGCCTTGCTGATCTCTTCCATCTCTGCTTTTGAATACAACGTACCAAGCTCTGTTGGATTGGAAATGTAGACCATCTTCGGCTGGGTCATATGCTCATGCGCACCATCTCCCCAATGCTGGTTGTATGCCTCTTTGATCTGATCTCCAGTAAGTTTCCCGTCTTTCCCTTCGATTGTCATAACTTTATGGCCGCATGCTTCAATCGCACCTGTTTCATGCACGTTGATATGCCCTTCTTTCACCGAAAGCACCGCCTGATGTGGACGCAGAATCGAAGTGATCACAGTAAGATTCGCCTGTGTTCCTCCTACTAGAAAATGCACCGCTGCTTCCTCACAACCACAAGCCTTTTTGATCGCTTCCCTTGCAGCCGCACAATACTCATCTTCTCCATATCCGACTGTCTGCACCATATTTGTATTTACAAGCGCATCCAGAATGCGTGGATGCGCCCCTTCATTATAATCACAATTAAAACGTATCATCTTTCGTTCCTCCTACCATCTGCATTTCTATGCAGCAACCTTAACTTTTTCTATTATAGCATACTTAAATAATGATGCAAACCATTCCTCCATTGCTGTCATTTACAATCTTCTGCATCGTATCCTGCAGTTTTACCTGACTCTCATCGTTGATCATCAGAATCTTATTTCGCATTCCATCCGTCACAAGTTCTTCGATAGATTTTCCGAAAATATTGGTTCCCCAGACACCGCCTTCTGACTCACTGCTTTCCTTAATATATTCTACCAGATCATTTGCTTGCTTTTCACTTCCTACGATTGGTGCAATTTCTGTCTCAATATTTGCGCGGATCATATGAATAGAAGGTGCTTCTGAACGAATCTTAACGCCAAATTTGTTTCCCTGCTTGATCAGCGTCGGTTCATCCAAATGAATCTCTTCTTTGCGCGGACTTACTACGCCATAGCCTTTCATCTTGACAGATTCCATGGCATCTTTCACTTCATCATACTCCTGCTTCATTACCGACATCTCTTTCATCGTTCGCACAAGCTCATATTCACTGGCAATGTTCATGCCTGTCATTTCGCTTAACATTTCATAATAATATCGGTTTCCAATCTGAATCCTGATTTTTACACATCCTGTATCCATCTCAATGGCATCCACTTTTGCTTCCTCGACATATTCGCTGTCAATTTTTCCAAGCCCATTTGCCGCATCTTTGATTTCAGACATTGTTTTCAAAATCTCCCGCATATGCGAGATCAGATCCACTTTGATTCTATGCTCTCTTGGCAGCATTTCTACCCATTTCGGTATGTAAAATTGCACTTCTGAAATTGGAAATTCTGACAATACTTTTTCCATAATGCGATGTACATCTTCTTCCCGAAGCTGCTCACAATTGACCGTCATGGTAGAAACATGATATTTCTCCTGAATATCCTGCGCAGTCTGCTTTGCCTCTGGCCCATATGGTTTTCTGGAATTTACAAGCACCACAAATGGCTTTCCGATCGACTGCAGTTCTCGGATTGTTTTTTCTTCTGCTGCCATATAATTTTCTCTCTGCAGATCACAGATTGAACCGTCTGTTGTGATCACGATCCCGATCGTTGCATGGTCGTGAATTACTTTTTGTGTGCCAATACTTGCTGCTTTCGTAAACGGAATTTCATATTCAAACCAGGGTGTCTTTACTTTTCGCTCTTCGTCATTCTCCATATGTCCGCTCGCACCATCTACCATATATCCTACACAGTCAATCAGCCGCACTTTCACATTGACATCATTCATAAGCGAGATTTCTGCCGCATCTTTTGGAACAAATTTAGGTTCTGTCGTCATAATCGTCTTTCCAGACGCCGATTGTGGCAACTCATCTCTTGTACGTTCTCTCGCATGATCATTTTCCATTTTCGGAAGCACCAACAAGTCCATGAAACGCTTAATAAAAGTAGATTTCCCTGTCCGCACCGGTCCGACGATACCCAGATAGATTTCTCCATTTGTTCTAGCCTGTATATCTTTATAAATATCAAAAACTTCCATTTCATACCTCCTGATATTACTTGTAAAAGATATGCTTTTGAAAGGAAAGATATGCTTAAAGTGTTTTGGATTTATACAAAAAAGAGTAACACGCTATCGTCCAAATCGACGGTAGTGCATTACTCTTTATTAACATATGCCCAAAATCAAGTTTTATTTTACCTTATTGATTACTCCGAATTTGTTTTCTGTACCTGACAATAATCTCTTGATATTTGCACGGTGTCTGATGATCGCCATTGCAGCAAGGAAGATTGCAACTCCATACAATTCATACAGAAGTGCACCTTCTAAACCAAATCCACCATGTTGTCCATATACGAATACTTCGATTACAAATACGATCATGATCACGATAGAACCTAATGATACGTATCTTGTTGTAAGTACGATTGCTGCGAATACTACTGCCACGATCAAGAACATAACTGGATTTGTTGATAAAATCAGTCCTGCTGTTGCAGCGATTCCTTTTCCGCCTTTAAAATTCATGTAACAAGGATAGTTGTGTCCAAGTACAACTCCTGCTCCTGCATACATAGAAAGAAGCGCAATATAAGCATGGTCCTGACCATAGATCATGCGAACCAGCAATACAGCTAATACACATTTAAAACAGTCTCCGATAAATGTGATAATTCCAGCTTTCCATCCAAGTGTACGAAGTGTATTTGTTGTTCCGGCATTCCCACTTCCATATTTTCTGATATCAATCTTTTTTGTTAACCCATAGAAATAACCTGTCTGGAACAATCCAAACAAATATCCAATTGCAAGACAAATAATTCTTTCCATATTACTGCTCCTTTATTGATCCTTATCTTTTCTTTCACGTACAAAGAATTTTAATGAAGTTCCTCTAAATCCAAATGCTTCTCGAATCTTATTTTCCAGATATCTCAAATATGAGAAATGCATCAGTTCTTTATCATTTACAAAGACTACGAATGTAGGTGGTTTCACAGATACCTGTGTCATGTAATAGATTTTGAGACGTTTACCCTTGTCTGAAGGTGGCTGCTGCATCGCAACGGCTTCTGTCATAATCTCATTCAATACACCTGTAGAAACACGAAGTGTCTGATTTTCCATAACTACATCGATCATCTCATAGAGTTTTGGAAGACGCTGTCCTGTCTCTGCTGATACATACATAATTTCCGCATAAGGTAAAAATGATAATGTATTGCGGATCTGTTTTTCAAACTCATACATAGTTTTATCATTCTTTTCAATCGCATCCCATTTGTTGACAACAATGATAATACCTTTGCCTCTTTCATGTGCGATTCCGGCAATCTTTGCATCCTGTTCTGTCACACCTTCTGTTGCATCGATCACCATAAGAACGACATCGGCTCTTTCTACCGCAGTCACTGTACGAATAATGCTGTATCTTTCTAATTCTTCTTTGATCTTGTTCTTTCTGCGAAGTCCGGCAGTATCAATAAATACATATTCTTTTCCGTTGTATTTAATCGCTGTATCGATTGCATCACGCGTTGTACCTGCAATATTGGATACGATCACACGGTTCTTTCCAAGGAGCTTGTTGATGATAGAAGATTTTCCTACATTTGGCTTTCCTACGATCGCAATTCGTGGTCTTTCATCTTCTTCCTCTTCTCCAGCATCTTCTGGAAAATGCTTTGTAACTTCATCCAGCATATCACCGATTCCAAGTCTGGATGCTGCTGAAACTGGAATCGGATCGCCAATACCCAGGTTATAGAATTCATACACATCTGCCATGAATTTTTCAAAGCTGTCCACTTTGTTTACAACCAGCACAACCGGTTTTCCTGAACGACGAAGCATATCTGCAACTTTAGAATCTGCATCCTGAAGTCCCTGTCTTACATCCGTAAGGAAAATAATAACGTCTGCTGTATCGATCGCGATCTGAGCCTGTTCTCTCATCTGCGATAAAATAATATCTTTGCTGTCTGGCTCAATCCCGCCAGTATCAATCATCGTGAATCTGTGATCCAGCCATGTTACTTCGGCATAGATACGGTCACGTGTTACCCCAGGAGTATCTTTAACAATGGAAATCATTTCCCCTGCAAGTACATTAAATAATGTCGATTTTCCAACGTTTGGTCTGCCGACAATCGCAACTATTGGTTTACTCATTTCTTTCTCTCCTATTTATATTCATGTTTCAATATCGCTTCAATCAAATCTTGTCCGCTTGATTTTACAATATCAATTTCAACTTGTAAAGATTCTTTTAAATCTGAAATGGAAATATCGTCTAAAAACACTTCTTCCCCGTCACGCAGCATGCTGCAAGGCAGCAGCAGGCAGCTTCCAAGTGGCTTTTCTTTTAATTGACTGATCAGATCCTGTCCTGTGATCAGCCCGGCCACTGTAATCTTTTCTCCAAAGAAATCGTTTCGAATTCTGTGAAGATGAACTGTGACATTTGGATATTTCTCCTGCAGCTTCTCAACCAACTCTTTCAGGTAATCATATGCAGCATACCCTGTTGCGATAGAAACCTCAACTTTTCTATCGTCTCCTTCCAGTTGCGCGAAACCTTCTGCAAATTCATCCTGCAGCAAACGTATCATGCCAACCCCATTTTCCAATTGGAGATAGCCATCGTACTGTGATTCATCCGGCATCTCTCGCTCTGCCTTGATATACCATTCATCGCCTGCATGGATAAAATGTAATCCATATTCTTTATAGAAGATCTTCTGCCATTTTTCAATCGTATCGATGACTTTGATCGCATCTTCCTTGGTAAATGGTTCTAAAGGATACAGCCCATCACGATATTTTGTCAGACCAACCGGTACTACCGAAACGCTTTCCAACAGTGGAAGATACTTTGACAGATCATGAATACTTCTCTCCAATTCTTCACCGTCATTCACACCTTTACAGAGTACGATCTGACCATTCATCTGAATTCCGCCTTCATATAACCGATCCACCTTCTTCAGTGCTTCCCCGGCAAATCGGTTGTGAAGCATCTTACATCTCAGTTCCGGATTGGTTGTCTGGAAAGAAATATTGATCGGTCCCAAATGATATTTCAAAATACGATCAATATCATGGTCACTCATATTGGTAAGTGTCACATAGTTTCCCTGTAAAAAGGAAAGACGAGAATCATCATCTTTGAAATACAGCGTATCTCTCATTCCTTTTGGCATCTGATCAATAAAACAGAAAATACAATTATTTCTACAAGAACGATACTCATCCATCAACCCTTGTTCAAATACAATTCCCAGATCCTCTTCGTAATCTTTTTCAATCTCTAATTCCCATTCTTCCCCATCTGCTTTCTGCACCAAAAGCACCAGTTCTTCATCATTGACATAATAATGGTAATCAAAGACATCCTCTATTACATTGTCATTAATGCGTAATAATTTATCACCAGGTTCCAAACCAAGCTCTTCCGCAATGCTTCCTGGCTCTATGTCTTTTATGATATGTTCATGTTTCATGTTTTTTTCCTCATTTTAATGCGTATTTTACATCCATTTTATATCATACACAATTTTGAGAAAAAAAGCAATTTTGATATGAAAATCTTGAAGCCTGCATTATTTTTTGCTAGAATGTTTACGATAATATATTGAAATCACGATTTTGGAGGATCTTATGGCAAATATAACACTTTTAGAGAAAACACTTCCAACTGCCCCACTGAAAATCGCAGCATTGGACAGTTGCAGTGAGCTCGGAAAGAAGGTCAATGATTACATTGTTTCTTTCAGACATGAAGCTACAGAAGAATACCCGGATTTAGCATCTATTGCAAATTACAGCTGTGACAACTATTTAGCAAAAATCGCTTGTCCTCGTTTTGGTTCTGGGGAAGCAAAGGGTATGCTTCGTGAATCAATCCGTGGTACAGACCTTTTCATTATGGTAGACGTATGTAACCACAGTCTCACATATTCTGTGAATGGACATGAAAACCATATGTCACCAGATGATCATTACCAGGATTTGAAACGTATCATTTCTGCAGCTACTGGTAAAGCTCGCCGTATCAACGTTATCATGCCTTTCTTATATGAAAGCCGTCAGCACAAACGTACAAAGAGAGAATCTCTTGACTGTGCTCTTGCTTTAGAAGAATTGACAGCAATGGGCGTACAGAACATCATCACTTTCGATGCTCACGACCCACGTGTACAAAATGCAATTCCTTTAAAAGGATTTGATAACTTTATGCCAACTTATCAGTTTATGAAAGCTCTTTTAAGATCAGAGCCAGACTTAAAAGTTGACAAAGACCACCTGATGATCATCAGCCCTGACGAAGGCGCTATGCATCGTGCCGTTTATTTATCAAACGTACTTGGTGTAGATATGGGTATGTTCTACAAACGCCGTGACTACTCAATCGTTGTAAACGGAAAGAACCCAATCGTTGCACACGAATTCCTTGGTGACAACTTAGAAGGCAAAGACGCTATCATCATCGACGACATGATCGCTTCTGGTGAAAGTATGCTTGACGTTGCAAAACAGATCAAAGAACGTGGTGCAAGAAACGTTTATGTATTTACAACATTCGGGTTATTTACAGAAGGTCTTGCTAAATTTGACGCATATTATGAACAAGGCTACATCAAACGCGTTATCACAACAAACTTAACATATCTTCCAGATGAACTTCTTCAAAAACCATACTTTAGCTGTGCAGATATGAGCAAGTTTATCGCGTTGATCATCGATTCCTTAAACCATGATATTTCAGTTAGCACAATCTTAGAACCAACTGAAAAGATTCATACTTTACTTGAAAAACACAATGCACAATTCAAATAAAGAAAGCATATAAAAAAGAGTTCATCACGAACTCTTTTTTATATGCCAACTATTCTTTGAATGAATAATATTTTTCTCCGGCTTCCATATTGATTCCATGTGCCTGTGCCATCTCTGTGACTGTGACAAGCTGATATCCTCTCTCCTGCAGTTCCGGAATCAATGCGATCGTCGCATCTACCGTCGTCTCATACAGATCGTGCATCAAAACAATATCGCCGTCTTCCACGATCTCCAATGTATATGCTTTCACTTTTTCAGCATCTTTTGTTTTCCAGTCCAAAGTATCCACATTCCATAATACGAGCGGCTGTTCTACTGTATTCTTTACAAGATCATCCACAGCACCATATGGCGGTCTTACGACGGTTGCCCCTGCTCCTATCACTTCTTTGATCGCATCATTTGTACCTTCTACCTGTGAAGTAATATCTGCCTCATTCAGTTCTGTCAATCGCTTGTGATCTGTCGTATGATTTCCTATCTCGCATCCAATCTCTTTCATACGTGCGACCACTTCCGGACGTTTTTTGACATTGTTGCCCACCATGAAAAATGTCGCTTTTGCATCATATTTTTCCAGTGCATCTAATAACTTCTCCGTAAATTTGCTTGGTCCGTCATCAAATGTAAGTGCGATCATCGGAAGCGTTGGATTGATCTCATTCTTCTCATCGTCGAACTTGCCATCTTTTCCAAAATAGTATACTTTTCCCCAAATCTCCTGTTTTCCTGATACTTTATTCCCGTCTTTGTCAAGGTAATAGGTATCTTCTCCCAGGCGGATAAACTGGTCTGAAACGTATGTACCATCTCTTTTTACGAACTTTTCTCCGTCCCATTCACCAAGCTCATTCTTGATCGTCAATGTTCCTGCCTGAATGTCTACTTGAACGATTCTTGCCCATGTTTCAGAAACTTTCTTGGAATATTCCTCTGATAAAACTATCTGGATCTCATAGTCTCCTTCTTTCACATCTTCCGGATCCAATTCGCATGCAATCTCGTATCCCTCACCTTGATTGATCATATCCAGAAAATCCTGAACGGTATAATTCGATTTCTTGTCTAATACGATCTTCTTTGTATCGTCATCTGCACTTGCCTTTACTTTAAATTGCGGTACTTCCTCATCTGGATAAATCGCAGCGTCCTCTACACTGATCGTCACACTTGGTAGTCTGTCTTTCTGATACCAATATATTCCAAAAATAAAAAGCAGGACTGCCACTGTGCACAGTCCCGCTGCTATTATTCTCTTTCGTCTTAAATCGCGTCGTCTGTTGCTAAACATATGTATCTTCCCTCATTCATCATTTGTGCATTTAATTATAAGGGAATTACATAGATTATGCAATCACTCGAACTCTTAAAACTTCTTTAATTTTGTTAAGCTTTTCTACGATTTCATCACAAATTTGATTTTCTACGTCAATCATAGTATAAGCATATTCTTTTTTACTCTTATTTGTCATGTCAGAGATATTGATGCCTGCATCTGCAAGGATTGTTGTAAACTGACCGATCATGTTAGGCACGTTGCGGTGCATGATTGTGATTCTTGTCTTTTCTCCACGGAATCCCATATCACAGTTTGGATAATTCACTGAGTTACGGATATTTCCGTTTTCTAAGAATTCAATCACTTCTTTTACTGCCATCTTTGCACAGTTATCTTCTGATTCTGCTGTAGAAGCACCAAGATGTGGAATTACGATTGTATTTTTTACACCTGCCACTTGTGGATTAGGGAAGTCAGTTACGTACTTTTTCACCTTACCTGAAAGTAATGCATCAATCATATCTTCTTCATTTACCAGCACATCTCTTGCAAAGTTGAGTACTACCACGCCATCTTTCATAAGGTTGATCGCGTTTTTATCGATCATACCTTTTGTGCTTGGTGTTGCTGGAACATGAATTGTAATATAATCACATTCACGATATAATTCATCCACTGTCTTTGCATGATGTACATGTCTTGACAATTTCCATGCTGCATCTACAGAAAGATATGGGTCATATCCGTATACATCCATTCCAAGATGATATGCTGTATTTGCTACAAGAACACCAATCGCTCCAAGACCGATTACACCAAGTTTTTTGCCTTCTAATTCACATCCTGCAAACGCTTTTTTAGCTTTTTCTGCTGCTTTTGCAACATCTCCATCTTCTTCGTGTTCTTGTACCCAGTTGATTCCACCGATGATATCACGAGAAGCCATAAGCATACCTGCAATTACAAGTTCCTTTACACCATTTGCATTGGCACCTGGTGTATTGAATACAACGATACCTTCTTCTGCGCAGCGTTCCAATGGAATATTGTTTACGCCTGCGCCTGCTCTTGCGATTACTTTCAATTCTTTGTCAAATTGTAAATCATGCATTGCAGCACTTCTTACAAGTACTGCATCTACATTTTCCATTTTATCAATTGCAACGTATTCATCAGAAAATTGTGTTAACCCTATGTCTGCAATTGGATTTAAGCAATGATATTTAAACATTTTACAGATTCTCCTCTTCAAATTTCTTCATGAAAGCAACTAATGTTTCTACACCTTCTTTTGGCATCGCATTGTAGATACTTGCTCTCATACCACCAACACTTCTGTGTCCTTTTAAGTTTTCAAGGCCTGCTGCTTTTGCTTCTTTTACAAATTTGGCGTCTAATTCAGCGCTTCCAGTTACAAATGGTACGTTCATCAGTGAACGGTCTTTCTTTTCAACTGTACCTTTGAACAGCTTGCTCTGATCTAAGAAATCATAAAGAATCTTTGCTTTTTCTTCATTCTTTTCTTTCATCACTTCAAGTCCGCCCATTTCTTTTAACCATTTGAATACTTTTCCACAAATGTAGATACCGTATGCAGGTGGTGTGTTATATAAAGATTTTGCATCTGCATGTGTCTTATATTTTAACATTGTTGGTGTACATTCTAATACGTCGTCTGTAATCAGATCTTCGCGGATAATTGCGATCACTACACCGGCTGGTCCGATGTTCTTTTGAACACCGCCGTAAATAATACCGTATTTGCTTACATCTACTGGTTCTGATAAGAAACAAGATGAAACATCAGATACTAATACTTTTCCTTTTGTATTTGGTAATTCTTTAAATTTTGTTCCATAAATTGTGTTGTTTTCACAAATATAAACATAGTCCGCATCTTCTGAAATTGGTAAATCAGAACAATCTGGAATATATGAAAATGTTTTGTCTTCTGAAGAAGCAATCTTATTTGCTTTTCCATATTTTGCTGCTTCCTGATATGCTTTCTTTGCCCATTGTCCTGTCACAATATAGTCTGCTACTTTATTTTTCATCAGGTTCATTGGAATCATAGCAAATTGCTGTGATGCGCCGCCTTGTAAAAATAATACTTTATAGTTATCAGGAATGTTCATAAGTTCACGAAGATCAGCTTCTGCTTCGTTGATGATTTCTTCAAATGCTTTGGAACGGTGGCTCATCTCCATAACCGACATCCCAGTCCCCTTATAATCAAGCATCTCTTCTGCTGCTGATTTTAATACACTTTCTGGTAATACTGCTGGTCCTGCTGAAAAATTGTACACTCTGCTCATAGCCATTTCCTCCATTCATTTTATATGAGTTTTAATTTTATTTCTTTTCTAAATCTTCTTCACTGAAAGCTTCACTGATTGCAGCTCCTGGTGCAACCATTGGCCATACTTTGTCATCACTGTCAATCTGACATTCGATCACAACTGGTCTTCCAAGTGTTAATGCTTCACTGAATGCATTTTTAAATTCTTCCTGAGTAGTTGCTTTCATTCCAACTGCTCCCATTGCTTCTGCTAATTTCACAAAATCAACGGAATCATTTAATACGGTTGCTGAATAACGTTGTCCATAGAACAATGTCTGCCATTGACGAACCATACCAAGCACATGGTTATTGATCACAACCTGAATGATTGGAATGTTGTATCTTGCTGCTGTCGCGATTTCATTCATATTCATACGGAAACATCCGTCACCTGCAATGTTGACAACTGTCTTTTCTGGCACACCCATCTTTGCACCAAGTGATGCACCAAGACCATATCCCATTGTTCCAAGTCCGCCTGATGTCAGCAGTGTTCTTGGTTTTGTATATTTGTAGAACTGTGCTGCCCACATTTGATGCTGACCTACTTCTGTTGTAATAACAGCATCTCCATTTGTCTGTCTGTAAATCTCTTCCACTACAAATGGTCCTGTAAGTACGTCTGGATGATATGTAAGCGGATATTGTTCCTTGTATTCTGCGATCTGTGCTTTCCACTCTGTATGGTCTTGTTGTTCCAGTCTTTCATTTAATAAAGCTAAAACATCATCGATATCACCATGGATACTAGCATGTGTCATAATGTTTTTATCAATCTCTGCCGGATCAATATCGATCTGAAGGATCTTTGCATTGCTTGCAAATTTGCTTGCATTTCCTGTAACACGGTCGCTGAATCTTGCTCCAACAACTACAAGAAGATCACATTTGCTTACACCAAAATTCGATGTCTTTGTACCATGCATACCAAGCATACCAGTGTAAAGATCGTCTGTACCTGGGAATGCACCTTTTCCCATCAGAGAATCTGTTACCGGTGCATCAATCTTATGCGCAAATTCTTTCAAAGATTCGCTTGCACCAGATAAAACTGCTCCACCACCAACAAAAATAAATGGTTTTTTCGATGCTTTGATCATCTCTACTGCTGTCTCTACATCAGCCAGATCTACTTCTGGTTTTACAATCTTTTCTGTATCGATCTCTGTTTTTACATATTCTGCTTTGTTTGCCGTAACATCTTTTGGAATATCGATAAGAACCGGACCTGGACGGCCTGTTCTGGCAATTGTAAATGCTTTGCGAATAGTATCAGCCAAGTCATTTACATTTTTCACGATATAGTTATGTTTTGTAATTGGCATTGTAATACCTGCAATGTCAATTTCCTGGAAACTGTCTTTTCCTAATAAAGAAACACCTACGTTACATGTAATAGCGACAACTGGAATCGAATCCATGTATGCCGTAGCAATTCCTGTTACAAGGTTTGTTGCACCTGGGCCGCTTGTTGCGAAGCAAACACCTACTTTTCCTGTAGCTCTTGCATAACCGTCTGCCGCATGCGATGCACCTTGTTCGTGCGATGTGAGAATATGTGTAATTTCATCGCTATGTTTATATAAAGCATCGTAGACATTTAAAATAGCTCCGCCCGGATACCCAAATACGGTATCCACGCCTTGCTCTTTTAAACACTCGATCACAATTTCTGCTCCTGTTAACTGCATGTATATAAGTCTCCTTCTTACTTCTGAGATTTTATGATTGTTTTGGAATTTCTAATACTGCTCCACGATTTCCTGATGTAACCATAGATGCATATCTTGCTAAATATCCTGTTGTAACTTTAGGTTGTCTTGGAACCCATTTTGCTCTTCTTTCTGCCAATACTTCATCAGATACCGCAAGTTCGATCTTTGTTTCAGGGATATTGATCTTAATAATATCTCCTTCTTCTACTAATGCGATTGGACCGCCAACTGCTGCTTCTGGAGAAATGTGTCCGATAGAAGCTCCTCTTGATGCACCGCTGAAACGACCATCTGTGATGAGTGCTACGCTTGAACCAAGTCCCATACCTGCGATTGCTGATGTTGGGTTGAGCATTTCTCTCATACCTGGGCCGCCTTTTGGTCCTTCATAACGGATAACAACTACGTCACCTGCTACGATCTTTCCGCCTTTGATCGCGTCGATCGCATCTTCTTCACAATCAAATACTCTGGCTGGTCCTTCATGTACCATCATCTCTTCTACAACTGCGGAACGTTTTACAACACCGCCGTCTGGTGCAAGATTACCTGTAAGTACCGCAAGACCACCTGTCTGACTATATGGATTTTCAATTGGTCTGATCACTTCTGGATCTCTGTTTACACAGTTTGCGATATTTTCTCCAACTGTTTTTCCAGTTACTGTCATGCAGTCTGTATATAATAAACCTTTTTTGTTTAACTCGTTCATAACAGCATATACGCCGCCTGCTTCGTTCAAATCTTCCATGTATGTAGGACCTGCTGGTGCTAAATGGCAAAGGTTTGGTGTCTTAGCACTAATTTCATTTGCATATGTAATGTCAAAGTCCATACCGATTTCATGTGCGATTGCTGGAAGGTGAAGCATAGAGTTTGTAGAACATCCAAGTGCCATATCAACTGTAAGTGCATTGATGATCGCTTTTTCTGTCATAATATCTCTTGGTCTGATGTTCTTTTCCCATAATTCCATAACTTTCATACCTGCATGTTTTGCAAGACGGATTCTTTCTGAATAAACGGCTGGAATTGTACCATTTCCGCCAAGTCCCATACCAAGTACTTCTGTTAAACAGTTCATACTGTTTGCTGTGTACATACCTGAGCATGAACCACATGTTGGGCAAACTTTTTCTTCAAATTCTCTTACATCGTCTTCTGACATTGTTCCTGCTGCATAAGAACCAACTGCTTCAAACATGCTTGATAAACTTCTCTTGCATCCTTTTACTTTTCCAGCTAACATTGGACCACCGCTTACAAAAACAGTTGGTACATTGATTCTTGCTGCTGCCATAAGTAAACCAGGAACGTTCTTGTCACAGTTTGGAATCATAACAAGGGCATCAAATTGATGTGCCATTGCCATTGCTTCTGTTGAATCTGCGATCAAATCTCTTGTTACTAAAGAGTATTTCATACCAACGTGTCCCATTGCGATACCATCACATACTGCGATAGCTGGGAACATAATTGGTGTTCCGCCTGCCATAGCTACACCCATCTTTACTGCATCACAGATCTTATCAAGATTCATGTGACCTGGAACGATTTCGTTGTAAGAACAAACGATACCAACGAGTGGTCTTTGACGTTCTTCTTCTGTGTAACCTAAAGCATTAAATAAGGAACGGTGAGGAGCCTGCTGCATCCCCTTAGTTACTGTATCACTTCTCATAAATTTCTTCCTCTCTATCTTTTCTTTCTATATAAAGTGAATTGTATTAACAAATTTTTGCACTGATCAGATCACCGATCTTAGCTGTTCCTACCTGAACTTTGCCTTCTGACATAATGTCAATGGTACGGTATCCATCTTTCAAAACCTGGCTGACTGCTTCTTCAATCGCATCTGCTTCTTTATCCAGATCAAATGAGAAACGAAGCATCATTGCTGCTGAAAGAATCGTAGCAATTGGATTTGCAATGCCTTTGCCGGCAATGTCTGGTGCTGAACCGCCGCTTGGTTCGTACAGACCAAACTTTGTATCATTCAGACTGGCTGAAGCTAACATTCCGATTGAACCTGTTACCATACTTGCTTCGTCTGATAAAATATCTCCAAACATATTCTCTGTCAGAATCACATCAAACTGTTTTGGATTCTTCACTAACTGCATTGCACAGTTATCAACCAGCATATGTTCCAACGTCACTTCTGGATAATCTTTTGCAACTTCTTCTACTACCTTTCTCCAAAGTCTTGAAGAATCCAGTACGTTTGCCTTATCTACGCTGATTACTTTTTTTCTGCGCTTCATTGCAATATCAAAAGCTCTCACTGCAATTCTTCTGATCTCATTTTCATTATATGTAAGCTCATCACAGGCTGTCATAACACCGTCAATCTCTTCTGTCTTTCTATTACCGAAGTATAAACCGCCTGTAAGCTCTCTCATGATCATCATGTCGAAACCACCTTCTGTGATCTCTTCTTTTAATGGACAAGCTTCCTTTAATTCGTCATATAAAACGGCTGGTCTTAAATTTGCAAACAAGTTCAGTGCTTTACGAATTTTTAAAAGTCCTGCTTCTGGTCTCTTACTTGGTTCTAACTTATACCAAGGTGATACTTTTGCATCTCCTCCAATAGATCCCATCAAAATCGCATCACATGCTTTTGCATCTGCAATCGTCTCATCTGTAAGTGGTACTCCATGCACATCGATGGACGCACCTCCCATTAAAAGCTCTTTATACAAAAATGTATGGCCATAGACCTGTCCGACTTTATCCAATACTTTGACTGCTTCTGTCACAATCTCTGGACCGATTCCATCGCCTCTGATAACTCCTACTCTCAATTCCATAGAAAATCCCTACCTTCTATAAAGTCTATAGAGTCAATAATAACTCATTTTCATTCTCGTTTCAACCCTTTAATTTGGGAAAGTGAAACTTTTTAGAGCGCACTCTGTTTTCTTATTTTCACTCATAAGACATACTAATGAATATAAAGCAAAAAAAGAAGAAGGCTGTTAAAAACCTTCTTCTTAAAACTCTTATTCAGCGTCTGCTTTTTCAACTTGTGTGATAGCAGCTTTTTGCATTGGAATACGGCAGTTTTTGTTGTTACCAAATTCAACGATTACGTCGTCTTCAGAAATATCAATAATTACACCGTAAAATCCGCTTGTTGTAAGAACTGTATCTCCAACTTGCATTTCAGATAACATTAATTGAAGTCTTTTTTGTTCTTTTCTCTGTGGACGTATCATTAAGAAAAAGAATACACCAAGAATTACTAAATAAAGAACGACTGTTCCTAACATTTCCATATCTAAATCCTCCTACTATTTTAAAACACTATGAACATCATACACAATAAACATCGATTCATCAAGTTTTTTGTGTTATTTCCCTGAAATTTTTGCCAGCTTTTCTTCTTTGTATTCTTTATATCTGCCTTGTTCGATCGCTTCTCTAATTTCTTCCATCATAGTATTGTAGAAATACAGATTATGAAGTACACAAAGACGCATTCCCAGCATCTCTTTTGCTTTTAATAAATGACGGATATATGCTCTGCTGTATGTGCGGCATGCAGGACACTGGCATCCTTCTTCGATTGGTCGTTCATCCAATTCATATTTTGCATTGAAAAGATTCAGTTTTCCATGATTTGTATAAACATGACCATGTCTTCCGTTTCTGCTTGGGTAAACACAGTCAAAGAAATCTACACCACGATCCACTGCTTCCAAAATGTTCGCCGGAGTACCAACTCCCATCAGATATGTTGGTTTCTCCACTGGAAGATGTGGTACAACTGCATCCAGGATACGATACATCTCTTCATGTGATTCTCCAACAGCAAGACCACCGATCGCATAACCATCTAAATCCATCTTTGCAATCTCTTTTGCATGAGCAATACGAATATCTTCATAGACACCGCCCTGATTGATTCCAAATAACATCTGATTTTTGTTGATCGTATCTGGCAGGGAATTGAGTCTCGCCATCTCATCTTTACATCTTGCAAGCCATCTTGTTGTACGTGCAACTGAATCTTCCATATATTTTCTGCTTGCAACACTGGATGGACATTCATCAAATGCCATCGCGATCGTAGATCCTAGATTTGACTGGATCTGCATACTTTCCTCTGGTCCCATAAAAATCTTACGTCCGTCAATATGAGAATTGAAATACACACCCTCTTCTTTGATCTTGCGAAGTCCTGCCAGTGAAAATACCTGAAATCCACCGGAATCTGTCAAAATTGGCTTATCCCATACCATGAATTTATGAAGCCCGCCTAATTTTTTTACTACTTCATCTCCTGGTCTTACATGCAGATGATAGGTATTTGACAGTTGGACCTGTGTTTTGATCCCCTGTAAATCCTCTGTTGAAACTGCACCTTTAATTGCAGCGATTGTTCCAACGTTCATAAAGACCGGTGTCTGGATCACACCGTGTACTGTATGAAATTCGCCTCGTTTTGCAAGGCCATCTCGTTTGATTAATTTGTACATACTTACCTCTCTTTTAATAATGGATTACAACCGGACATCCGACTGAAACCATGTTATAAAATGTCGCAACTGCATTGTATGGCATATTGATACATCCATGCGAACCATATCCTTGTTTGTACAATTGACCGCCAAATGCAGGCTGCCATGTAGCATCATGGAATCCGATACCGCTCCATGTTACACGAAGCCAATAATCAACTGGTGTCTCATACTCTGGCTTTCCTGTTTCTGGCACAATATTTCCTACCAATGTTTTGTTGCGCTTTTTCTCTAAAATCTGATAAACACCTGCTGGTGTACTTGTACTAGGCTTTCCTGTAACAACATCTGACTCAAATGCAACACTGCCATCTGAGATATACCACATATGCTGTGTCGATAAATCTACTTCGATATAAGTAGTTCCCCATGAATACTCACCTTCTGGTGTTGCCTCCTGTGCGATAACAGGTTTTCTTGTAACCACTGTTCCTTCTTTGATCTCTTCGATCAATTGTTCACATTCTGCTGCGCTTCCAACAACTCTTCCTTTGGCAGAATTTGAAACATTCGCTACCTTTCCGGTTGGAGTTGTAATCGTCTGTGCACGTGGTTTTGTGTTATATTTATCTCCCAGAGAATCTGTAAATGCGCGCACAGCAGTCTCATCGATCACAAGATTCATATCCTGGTCCACAGAGATCCATTCGTGAATCTGAGTCTTGTCCAATGTTACCACAGTTGAATCCAAACTGTATGTAATCTCTGTCTCCAGACACTTGTTCAAGACATCTTTTGCAGCCAGCACTTCTTCTGATTCCTTTGTATAGGTTGGAAGTACATAACATCCTGCTTCTTCCAGATTGACCTTTTCTTCCATCTTTCCAATACTTTCCAAAATAGTCTGATTGAATTTTTCCTGGTCAATGGTCGTTCCATAAGTCTCTTCCTGAATCACAAACTGACCTTCAGAATACACCAAAGTCGCTGACACCGGCGCCTCTTGATTTTCTTCCTTCAGACATTCTAAACTGCTGATCACATCATTCAATTTTGTCTCATCATACACAAAATCAATGCTTGCTTCGATTGCATTCTTCTGAAATAATGCTGCCGGCCATTTATATGAATTCTGTTTTTTAAATGCCTCCTCAATCTGAGCCGCCCCACTATATTGTATTCCAATATCGATTCCTTTAATCTGTTCTGTCACATCATTTTTTTCTTCCAGTGAAAGTACATAAGCTTCCACTCTATCCTGTAAAACTGCTTCCACATCTGCCACAGTCTTTCCCGAGAAATCTTCTCCATTCACAGTTGTTCCTGGCAAAAAGCGTTCAGAATAATACATTGCGACTCCAAAATAGATTACCAAAAGTACTGCAAGAACGGCTCCTGCTATGATCGCCACTTTTTTGCTTATCTTAAATGACTTTTTTGGTTCTTTTTCGTCGCTCCAGGTTACTACTTCTACACCATTATCATTTGTCTTTTCGATTTCTTCCATCTCTTGTAACTCCCTCTCAATTACTTTAACCGCATTTAATTATAATACGAACACACCTAAAAGTACAGTAAATAATTATTGAAATGCCGGAATACAAACAGTAAAATAAAGTGAAACTATCATGAAAACGAGGTCAAAATGAAACGTATTTTTTCTTACAGCATACCAGCAGAGTTTGAAGGAGAAAACCTCCTTACTTTTTTAAAATCGAAACACTATTCCAGTCAGATCATCACTCATTTAAAACGTACGGAGAACGGGATTCTGTTAAATGGGATCTGGGGACGTGTCCGCGACATACTACATACAGGCGATTTCCTCACGATTACGCTAATTGAATCGGAGTCCTCTGAGAATATTGTCCCGACACCGCTCCCGCTGCAGATTGTATATGAAGACGAAGATCTGATGATCATAAATAAGGCGGCAAACACACCGATTCATCCATCTCAGGGCAACTACGACAACACACTGGCAAATGCAGTCGCTTTTTATTTTCAGCAAAAAGGGGAAACATTTACTTATCGCTGTATCAACCGCCTGGACCGGGATACAACCGGTCTTTTAATTCTCGCAAAACACATGTACAGCGCTTCCCTTTTATCTAATATGGTCCAAAACAGAGAAATTCACCGAGAGTATCGTGCGATTGCCTCTGGACTTGTTGACGAAGAAGGGATCATAGATGCACCGATCGGTCGTGTGGACGGTTCTACCATCGAGCGTCAGGTAGATTTTGAACATGGAGATCCTGCCACAACCTATTACAAACGAATCTCTTATAAGAACGGGTTTTCTCTGGTGTCTTTAAAACTTGCAACCGGCCGCACCCACCAGATTCGTGTTCATATGAAGCACATCGGTCATCCATTGCCAGGTGATTTTTTGTATAATCCTGACTATTCCATGATTCAGCGACAGGCATTACATTCCTACCGTCTGGAATTTTTGCACCCGATTACCGGCAAACACATGGAATTTACTGCCCCGCTTCCACAGGATATGAATTTATTTTTGTAAGAATCAATAAAAGCAGATACAAAGTCTTTTTACTTTGCATCTGCTTTTTATATCTATTAAATCTGGAAGCATCCTCCTCCGACAAATTCACGTAAGAGTGAATTCGTTGGAATCGCTTCACTGCCGACTCCCACAAAATAATCCAGGAATTTCAGCAAACGTTTTGCTTCTACGTATTCTTCACAGTCTTTTTCAATTCCAAAAAGTGCTGGTTCCGCATACAATTTCAGAACTGCCAGCTCATAGATCAAAGCGGAATTGAACATCACATCTGCCTCTTCCTGATATGGGAAAATATTTTCTTCTTCTCCGCGTCGCACAGACGGCCACATTGCGATCGTCTGTCTTGCACTTGTTCCTCTGGTTCTTGCATCCCTCACCATGCGGCGGATCAAACGTCCGTCCGTTGTTGGTATACGATTATGCTCATCCACATTCAACTGAGTTAAAGCGCTGATATAGATCTTAAATTTGTTTTCTTTCGGCAATTTATAGGTCAGAGCATCATTTAAGCAATGAATCCCTTCGATCACGAGTACATCATGTTCTCCGAGACGCTTTCTGTCTCCACGATACTCTCTTTTTCCAGTTTTAAAATTGAATACCGGAAGTTCTACTTCTTTTCCATCTAGCAGCGCTGTCAGATCCTGGTTGAGTTTCTCTAGGTCGATTGCTTCCAGACATTCAAAATTGTAATTTCCATCTTTATCTCTTGGTGTCTTTTCTCGGTCTACAAAATAATTGTCCACCGCGATTGGATGCGGCACCAGTCCATTTGCACGTAATTGAATCGATAAACGATGCGAAAATGTCGTCTTTCCTGAAGAAGAAGGTCCTGCGATCAAGATAAATTTCACACTTGGACGTTCTACGATCATCTGTGCGATCTCTGCGATTTTCTTTTCCTGAAGTGCTTCCTGCACCAGAATCGTCTCCTGAATATTTCCTTTTGTGATTTCGTCATTCAAATCCGCAACCGTCTGAATTCCCAGCATGTCACCCCACTTGGTTGATTCGTTCAGAACATGGAACAACTTTTGCTGTGGCTGGAATGGCGGCACAACTGTTGGTGCACTTTCCTCCGGCATTTGGATCACGAATCCATCTTCATAGAGAAACAGATCAAAGTATGCGAGATATGAAGCATTCGGAACCATATATCCATAATAATAGTCCTCAAATTCGTTCATGCTGTAGATATTTACTTTGGAAACTCTTCGGTATCCAAACAATTTTTCTTTATCATACATACCATGCTTGCGGAACAATTTAATCGCTTCATCCGTATGTATCGTTTTTTTCTTAATCGGCATTGCTTCTGCAACCATCTCCAGCATTCTTGCTTTCACAGTATCCAGAAATGACTGATCCACCTTTACTCCACCAGAAACAGTGCAATAATACCCCTTGCTCACAGAAAAATCGATGCGCACTTTGCATTTTTCATCATGATTGCAAACATCATGAATTGCTTTTACCAGCATCAGACACATACTTCTTCGATATGTTTTGTTCCCGATCGCATCTCCTGTTGTAATAAATTTCAGGACACAATCTCTCTTTAATTCTTTGCGTAATTCGAATAATTTGTATCCTTCGCATCCAAGTACAATGGGATATTCATAATTCTTCTGAAACTCTTTTGCGATCACTTCAAATGTTGTGCCCTTTTCATATTCGCGCACTTCTTCTCCCACCTGAACACGGTATTTTTCATTCTGTTTCATACTGTCACCTCTTTTACCACTAAATCACTTGAAATGGATGATGAATCTCTGCTTTCTCCACAACCACTTCCTGAAGATGTTTTTCAAGGTATGAAGTCATATCCTGGATAAAGATATGCTCCAGTCCATAATGTCCTGCATCGATCACAATAAGCCCCTGAGCCACAGCGTCAATTCCTGCATGATGATCAATATCTCCCGAAATTAACACATCTGCCTTTTTTTGAATTGCCAGATCGATCATTTTGCTTCCAGACCCCGGAACGAGCGCCACACGATTTACGACGGCATCCTGATCTCCAAACATTTTCACAAAGTCCAGTTGAAATCTTTGCTTTACCAGCTCACAGCACTCCTTCACAGTCATACTATTTTCCAGATTACCGATTCTGCCGATTCCCTGATTATTCTCTATGTCTGTTACCTCAAATACTTCTGTATCACAAAGCCCTAAAATTCTCTCAGACAAATCTGCCATACCAAGCACATCGTAGTTGGTATGCATCGCATAATAGGAAATATCGTGCTGTAATAATTTTACAACACGATTTCCAATAAAATGTTCATCTGTAATTTTCTTTAATGGGGCAAAAATCAAAGGATGATGTGTCACGATCATATCGCTTCCCGATTCGATTGCCTGATCCAGCACCTCGTCGGTCACTTCCAGTGCCACGAAAATCTTTTTCACCTCTTTTTCTGTACGACCAACTAAAAGTCCTACATTATCCCATCCCATTGCGTAATGCTTTGGATATGTATTTTCGATAACCTCTATTATCTCCTTACAAATCATATGAATTCCTCTCTATAAATAGACGTTATACATAATAGTTCAAAGCATCTTTCGCACAATCGATCTCTTTTTTTAATTCCTGCATTCGACTCTCGATATGTGCTCCATTTTCCTGCTCTAAATTTTTTACAATAGATTCTTTATTTTTAATCTCTTTTTCCAAAAACATCTTGAGTATCGGATGTTTTTTCTCTAAAAGACATTTTCCATATCGCAATTCTGAAAGACTGTACTCAGAAGACTTTCCATTTACAATCTTCATCATCGGATAATACTTACCATCTTCCAGCACCATATCTTCGTCAATGATCTGAAACGCATTGTCCACCAGATACTGTCGTACCTTGTCCAGTTCTGATTGTGGCTGCAGTACAAACATTTTCAGATTTTTGAAAACATCGGCACCCTCTGTCACGATCTTGACAGCCAGAGCACCTCCCATTCCTGCAACGATCACACCTTCACATTCTCCTGCAGATAATGCTTTCACACCATCTGACAGTCTTACTTCTATTTTGTCTGTAAGACCATGTGCTGCAATATGTTCTTTTGCGCGAAGCAGAGGACCTTCATTGATATCCATCGCAAATGCTTTTGGACTTTTTCCTGACTCAAGCAGATAGATTGGAATGTATCCATGATCGGTTCCAACATCTGCAACTATAAGCCCATCTTCCATCAGATCTGCTACTGCCTGCAATCTTTTTGATAATTCCATAACTCACCTTAGTCTAAGTAGTCTCTTAATTTACGGCTTCTGCTTGGATGACGAAGTTTGCGGAGCGCTTTTGCTTCGATCTGACGGATTCTTTCACGAGTTACGTCAAATTCTTTTCCTACTTCTTCCAATGTTCTTGCACGGCCATCATTCATACCAAAACGAAGACGTAATACTTTTTGTTCTCTTTCTGTCAGTGTTGAAAGAACTTCATCTAACTGTTCTTTCAAAAGTGTCTGCGCTGCTGCTTCTGCTGGCACAGGAACATTGTCATCCTGAATGAAATCACCTAAATGGCTGTCTTCTTCTTCACCGATTGGTGTCTCAAGAGAAACTGGTTCCTGAGAAATCTTTAAGATCTCACGTACACGATCTACTGGCATGTCCAATTCTTCTGCGATCTCTTCTGGACTTGGTTCACGTCCCAATTCTTGCAGCAATTGTCTTGAAACACGGATCAATTTATTGATTGTCTCAACCATATGCACTGGAATACGGATTGTTCTCGCCTGATCCGCGATCGCACGTGTGATTGCCTGGCGGATCCACCATGTTGCATAGGTACTGAATTTAAAGCCTTTTTGGTAATCAAATTTTTCTACCGCTTTGATCAGACCCAGATTTCCTTCCTGAATCAGATCAAGGAATAACATTCCACGTCCCACATATCTTTTTGCAATACTTACTACAAGACGAAGGTTTGCTTCTGCAAGTCTCTTCTTTGCTTCTTCATCCCCTTCTGACATACGTCTTGCAAGTTCTACTTCTTCATCTGCACTTAAAAGTGGTACTTTTCCGATTTCTTTCAAATACATACGTACCGGATCTTCAATACTGATACCATCTGGAACAGATAAATCAATCTTTTCTACATCTACGTCATCTTCATCTGATAAAATGATTTCAACGTCATCTGGTACATCATCTACATCTCCAGTAATACGAAGTACATCCACGTTCTGTGATTCTAAGTACTCGTAAATTTTCTCCATCTGTTCTTCTTCCAGCGCCATATCTGAGAAAGCATCATTGATTTCCTGGATCTCAAGTACATTTTTTTTCTTTTTACCTAGTGCAACCAGATTTTTCAATCTTTCCTCAAATTTTACTGCATGTTCTTCCATGTTGTGTCCATCCTCTCATAACTTGTTTATATTTTATCCTGAATATATAGAAATAATCCTTAATCGATCGAAATATGCAATTTCTGCAGATCCTGTAAGGATTTTTTGGCTTCCATTAACTTTTGAAGTCCGACAATATCCGTCGGTGCAAGCATCTTCGTAGCGTGATCCACACTGTGATTCTTTACTCGGATGATCGTCTCTTTCAAAGCCTTTTCTTCTTCCTCTTTCGTCTGAAGTTTCTGAATCTTTGTATGGAATAAAGATGCCACTTCTCTGTGTTCTTCTTCATCCGTAAAATGATTCATCACCTTTGCAGGATTTAATTCTCCCGATTCATACTGCTCATACAAAAGCTGAGCCACTGTCTGATACAGTTCCTTCGTAAAATCGTTTGGAGTAATATATTTCTTGATCTGCGCAAATACGCGCTCATTTTCAATCAGCCAGGTCAACAGAATCTTCTGAGACTGAAGATTGCCATCTTCTTTTCCCCGATTCTTGTCCACCGTCTGTCTTGGTTTTTCTGCCGGTTTTGCCAATCCGTTCTTGATCGCCATCTTTGCAACCAGTTTTCGCAGATTCTCATAACCAACTTTATATTTTTCTGCAACAGCTTCAATATAGTTGTTGCGTTCAATCTCCTCCTCAAATTCTCCCAGTTTTCGCGCTGCTTCATTGTAAAAAGCAGTCTTCCCTTCTGGTGAATTCATGTCATAATCTTTTTCTAAAACTTCCAACGAAAACATAAAGCCATTTCCTGCTTTTTGAATCCGTTCTTCAAAAGCCTCTGCTCCCAGGTTTTTAATAAACTCATCTGGGTCCTTATATGGTTCCATACGGATAATCTTCGCCGAAATCCCTGCTTCTCTCAAAATCGGTATGGCTCTAAGCGCCGCTTTGGTTCCTGCCTCATCACTGTCATAGGTCAGGTAAACTTCGTTTACATATCGTTTGATCAAAGAAGCATGTCCCGTTGTAAGAGCTGTTCCAAGCGATGCAACCGCATTTGTAAATCCGGCCTGATGAAGCGATATGACGTCCATATATCCTTCGCAGATCAGAAAATAACTTTTTCTGGAGGTTCTCGCCCGATTCAGACCATATAAATTACGACTTTTGTCAAACACTTCTGTCTCCGGTGAATTCAGATATTTTGGTTTCGCATCTCCCATTACTCGTCCGCCAAATCCAATGACCCGGTTGTTCACATCCATAATTGGAAACATAACACGGTTCCAGAATTTGTCATACACACCATTCTTCTCATCAATGCTTATCAGCCCGGCTTTGGCAAGAATCGAATCCTTATACCCTTTCATCTTTAAATACTGATACAGATCGTTGCTGTATTTGTTCGAATAGCCCAAACCAAATGCTGTAATCGTCTCTTCCGAGAGACCACGTTTTGTCAGGTATGTATGCGCAACCTTTCCCTGCTCTGCTTTCAATTGTGCATAGAAATATTTTGCTGCCAGTTTGTTGACTTCAAGTAACGTTGATTTTAAATCGGCCCTTTCTTTTGCCTCTTTTGAATATTCCATCTCCGGCAAATCTACTCCGGCACGTTCTGCGAGCATCTTCAATGCCTCTACAAAAGTAAAATTCTCATACTCCATGATGAATGTAAAAACATTGCCTCCTGCTCCACATCCAAAGCAGTAATACATCTGCTTTGAGCGGCTTACAGAAAAGGACGGTGACTTTTCATTATGAAACGGGCACAATCCGAAATAGGAACTACCTTTTTTCTGTAATTTCACATAACTGGAGATTACATCCACTATATCGTTTTTTAGTCTTACTTCTTCTACCAATTCTTCCGAAAAGTACATAGCTTCCTTCCTTTCCTCAAAAATATCTGCTTACATTATATTCGACAAAACCTATCGGTTTCCTTTTTATAATTCAAACTTCGTTTCACATTTCAATTAAAATTTCCACGCTTCCGGAATAAAAATCTCCTGAAATGTTTTCACTGCATAATTATCCGTCATTCCTGCAATATAGTCACAGATAATCTGCTCTTTCGAATCTCCATTCATCTTACTCAGGCGGATAAATTCATCCGGAACCATCTCAAAATGTTCCAGATAGTATGTATATAATCTTTTCACCATCTCAACCGCCTTATTTTCTTCACGTTTTGCAATCGGATTCCGGTATACATTTTCAAACATAAACTTGCGAAGTCCTTTCATTGCATCCGCAACTTCTTCTGACATCTGGATCGTTGGCTGATCCATACTGTGAATGATCACATCATGTGTAATCGTATTCAAACGTTCCTTTGTTGATTTTCCTAAAATCTTTCGATATTTTGGTGGCAGATCCAACTCTGATAACAGACCTCCCCGGACCGCATCATCTATATCATGATTTACATAAGCTATTTTATCTGACAAACGCACAATCTGTCCTTCCAGAGTCATAGGCGTTCCTGCCGTCTGGTGCATCAAAATCCCGTCTATAACCTCCCTGGTCAGATTGAGTCCTCTGCCATCTTTTTCAATATATTCTACTACACGTACACTCTGTTCATTGTGCTTAAATCCCAGTGGGCAAATCTCATTCAACGCTCTTTCACCTGCATGCCCAAATGGTGTATGCCCCAGATCATGTCCCAGACTGATTGCTTCTACCAGATCTTCATTCAACCGGAGCGCCTTGGCAATCGTCCTTGCATTCTGCGATACTTCCAAAGTATGTGTCAATCTAGTACGATAATGGTCCCCTTTTGGGAGTAAAAACACCTGCGTCTTTTGCTTTAATCTCCGAAACGACTTGCTATGCAGGATTCTGTCCCTGTCCCTTTGAAATACCGGCCGCAGATCGCACTCTTCTTCTTTTCTTTTTCTTCCAAGGGAATCTCTACTATGGGTTGCATACGGACTTAAATACTCTTTTTCTCTTTGTTCCAACTGTTCACGAATCGTCATAGCCATTCCTCCTATTGCATTTTAGAATTTACGCACAAAAAAACAATTTATCTAATTATTATACAACTATATCGGAAGAAATACTATAAACAACAAAAAGGTATCAAAAATCTTTTCATTCTTGACACCTTTTCTTATGGATGACCCATAGGGGAATCGAACCCCTGATTCCGCCGTGAGAGGGCGACGTCTTGACCGCTTGACCAATGGGCCGTCATCTTTTATGAAATGAAAAAAGCTGAAAGTCACTTAACTTTCAACTCTTCTCTCAATGCAGGAGATGGGACTTGAACCCACACAGCAATAACTGCTACAAGATCCTTAGTCTTGCTCGTCTGCCAGTTCCGACACTCCTGCATAACGGATATTTCCGCTAAGTCGGGGTGACAGGATTCGAACCTGCGACCTCCTGGTCCCAAACCAGGCGCTC
>CAZUVY010000031.1:0-29262 GCA_964623905.1 uncultured Faecalimonas sp. | reverse complement strand
AATTCTGTGACAAGCAAGAAAATCTAAAATATGCTATTTTAAAGGAGCATCAACATTGTATATTTCAATAAAGGATTAGATTATATGAATAAAAAAGATTTATTATTTCATGATGCTTACGAAGAATTTTATGCAATGGCAAGAAAATCAAATGCGTTTCAAGCTTTTTGTAAAGAGGCTTTTGGAGAAGATTTTTCACAAGATGGTTTTAGTAATATAAAACAGATAGATATGATTTTACAATACATACCACAAAAGGATGATGTGCATATTTTGGATATTGGATGTGGTAACGGAAAAATGCTGGGGTATTTGCAAGAAAAGACAAATGCCTATATTCATGGATTTGATTATTCAGAGGAGGCAATCAAAACAGCACAGTTTTTGTTTCATAAAAATTCTGAATTTAAGGAAGGTATAATTGGCAAAATAGATTATCCGGAAGAAAGTTTTGATGTTATTATTTCTATGGGTACTATGTATTTTGCAAAAGATATGAATATTTTTGTGGCACAAATTAAAAAGTGGTTAAAACAGAGCGGAGTGTTTTTTGTAGGCTATCAAGAGGGTGATGTAATACCTAAAACGAAAAATATTCATACTACTATGTTGTCAAAGGCATTAGTGATGAATGATATGAGCTATGAAGCAATAGATATAACTGAGCAAACTTATGAGTTGCTTAAGACAAAGCGAATATCGGCAATAACCCACCAAACCGAATTTGAGGCAGAGGGATACAACAATTGGTTTGATATGCTAATAGGTCAAACAGAGTATGCCACAGAACCGTTTGAGCAATTTAAAGAAAAAATGGCAAGATATATCTATGTTATACGAAAATAGATAAATTTGAGTCTGTGGGTGCCACAATGGAATCTTGTCTCCAGAATGTAAAAAAAATTTCCCTTCTTTTCTTTTAAAATAGAGGTAAAAGGAGAAAGGAAGGGTTTGTATCGGATGAAAAAGAGAGGAATTGTTTTATTAATAGCAGTATTAGCTGTAGCTTGCGGCATAGTATTTCTGAAAGATTTGGATAAGAAAAATGAATCAAATCAAGGCTCAGAAAGAAATTCCAGCCTGCAAAGCCAGGAGAGTGCAGATGGAGAGCCGGAAGCGCAGTGTCTATTGGAATCAAAGGAAGCATTTGCCCAGAAGTGTGAAGAGCTGATTCAGCTGATAAGCGAAGATAAGTATGCGATTTATTCCCAGGAAGAGGAAATCCAAGAACTGATCGTGTATGAAAAAATGCAGGAAGATGGTCATGGTCTGATTATTTTCAGTTGGTGGGATTCGGATTCTTTGAGGGATTGCTATATTGTCTATCTCACAAGTGACGGAGGCAGTCATTGGGAGAGAAGCCAGGAGCCGTTCTACTCTTGGGGAAGGGAAATAATAGATGTTATCGTGCTGAACAATCATATATTTATTTACAATCTGTGTGGAAGCAGCATGAGTATGTATTGGCAGGAGATCGCAATCTCACATGATTATGGTGCGTCTTTTGAAATGGAAATCTCAGCAGCTCAAATGACCGGAATTATGGCAGAGGGACTTGCCGCGCCGGATCTGATACGAATGGATGCGGACAAGGATACCATGGTAATTGCATGGAAGCCATATCAGTGGGGAAATAGTGAAGGAAAGAGTTTTCTGATTGCAGAGTATGATATGAACTCCTTAGAAATGGTAGAGGAAATGTATCGAGATACCTATTTCTATCGTGTTTTGGAGCTGGAAGAAGAGAAGGGATTTTATTTCGAAGACAGCGATCAGCGTTATCTGACGGAAGAAGAGATTCTTGCATATAAAGAGGCACTTGAAATCTGCGAAGCATGCTACCTGTTTGGAACAGATTACGAAGAGTTTTTGGGATATGCGATCAATGAGATCTATTATCGAAAAGGATATGATTTTACAGGGACATCTTATGAAGCATATTTTGCAGAGTTTCCTGGATATGAAGAACGTGAATGCAGAGAAGTGAAAGAAGAAGATTTGAATCCATATGAAAAATACAATATTGATTTGCTGGCAGAACTTCGAGAAGCAGTGAAAAATCAAGAATAAAACATAGTGACATTCGCATACTTCTATGTTAGAATACATATCGCTGGCTCGGAGGGCAAAGCATTCGATGGAAATGTAATGCTGGATAAGGCTGCAGATTGAGATATCTGCGACTTTATCCAGTTTTTTAATTTGCATTCGGTAAAAAATTTGGGATTAGGAGGAAGATATGGGAATTCAGTTATCGGATCATTTTACTTATAAGAAATTAATCAGGTTTGTGATGCCATCTGTTGTTATGATGATTTTTACATCGATTTATGGAGTAGTGGATGGATTTTTTATTTCAAATTATGTCGGAAAGACGCCATTTGCAGCAGTGAATTTGATCATGCCGTTTTTGATGATTTTAGGTGCGTTGGGATTTATGTTTGGAACCGGAGGAAGTGCACTGGTAGCACTCCGGCTTGGTGAAGGAAAGCAAGAGGAAGCAAATCGTATATTTTCTTTACTTGTGTATACAGCAATCATTATGGGAATTCTTCTGGCAATCGTTGGGATTGTATTTGTGGAGCCTATTTCAGTATTGCTTGGAGCAGAAGAAGACATGCTTCCTTATTGTGTGATGTATGGAAGAGTGATTTTGGTAGCACTGCCTGCATTTATGCTGCAGAACATGTTCCAAAGTTTTATGGTGACTGCAGAAAAGCCGGACTTGGGACTTAAAATGACGTTGATCGCTGGTATCTCTAATATGGTTCTGGATGCACTTTTTATGGCTGTATTTCAGTGGGGAACCATAGGAGCTGCACTTGCAACGGCAATCAGCCAGTGTATAGGCGGGATTGTACCGATCATTTACTTTGCAAGAGAGAACGACAGTACACTTCGTCTGGGTAAGACGCGTTTTAAGGGAAAAGCATTACTTCAGACTTGTACCAATGGTTCATCAGAACTTGTCAGCAATGTATCGATGTCTCTGGTATCGATGCTTTACAATGTACAGCTTATGAAATATGCAGGAGAAAACGGGGTTGCAGCGTATGGTGTGATTATGTATGTCAACTTTATATTCATTGCGATTTTCATTGGATATTCAATCGGAACGGCTCCAATCGTGGGATTTCATTATGGCGCTGAGAACGAAGACGAGATGAAGAATATCTTTAAAAAGAGTATGATTTTAATTACGTTGGCAAGCGTGGTACTTACTTTAGTGGCGATTCTTTTATCACCATTGCTTTCAAAAATATTCGTTGGATATGATCCGGATCTGTTTGAAATGACAGACAGAGGATTTAAACTATATTCGATTTCATTCCTGTTCTGTGGATTTAGTATTTATGGATCTTCGCTTTTTACCGCTCTGAATAACGGAATTGTTTCAGCATTGATTTCGTTTCTCAGAACAATTGTATTTCAGGTATTGGCGATTCTCATTCTTCCAATGATCTGGGGACTGGATGGAATCTGGTATTCCATTATCGTAGCAGAAGCTGCAGCGATGGTGCTGTCCCTTGCTTTTATTTTAAAATTAAAGAAGAAATATCATTATATGTAAAAACAACTCCAATTATGGTAGAATGACAACTAGAAATGAAAGGGAGGAATCGGAAGATGAATATCTGCATTTGTGATGATGACAAAGTCTTATGTGAAAACTTAAAAGAGATGATTTTGCTGCATGGCACACACCATGTTACTATATATCACAGTGCAGAGGAAATGCTGTTTGAGTGTGAGGAACAGTTTCCATTTGATTGTGTCTTTCTGGATATTCAAATGAAGCAGATCAACGGAATCGACTGTGCAAGAAAGATTCGGGAACATGATAAAAAAGTTGGAATCATTTTCCTGTCAGCGATCAGGGATTATGTGTTTGAAGGATACGAAGTCAATGCGATCCGCTATCTCCTGAAACCATTGGAGCAGGAAAAATGTTTTGAAATGCTGGATCTTGTGGCGGAGTCCGTTGCCAAAGAACATCAATATCTGTTGGTCAACAAAACCAAGATTGATTGTGAAGAGATTCTATATATCGAATCTTATGGGCATTATTGCACCATTCATGCAGATAAAATTGTGGAAACAAAAGCATCTCTCAGTGAATTATGTGGAAAACTTCCGGACGGATTTATGCAGACACATCGTTCTTATGTGGTAAATCTGTCTCATGTGGATTCAATCTTAAAAGAAGGATGTCTTTTGGATGATGAAACGGTGATTCCGATCAGCAGAAATTCTGTGAAAAAGGTAAACAGTGCTTTTATGGAATACATCAAAGGAGGGCTGTTGTAATGGCACCGTATATTTGTACATTTATTGCCGCAGTGATCGCAGTTTTTATTGTGGAAAGAGTGATTCGAAAAAAATACGAAGAGTATAGTATGAATTACCAGAATAAACTGCTGAAAAATCAGGTAGAGGAAGTGCAGCATATTTATATGACTATGCGTGGATGGAGACACGACTATCATAGTCACCTGCAGTCGCTGAAAGTGAAGCTGAGTCAGGGACAGATCGAAGAATCTATGCAGTATCTGAATGAACTGGAAGAGGATCTGGATGATATTCACATGATCGTGGAGAGTGGCAATGTGAATGTGGATGCGATTTTGAATTCCAAACTGTCGCTGGCAATCACGCAGGACATTGATGTGAATGTAAAAGTAGTGATTCCTAAGGAGCTTCCGCTGAGTGATATTGATTGTTGTGTGCTTCTTGGAAATCTAATCGACAATGCCATCGAAGCGTGCGAGAAGGTAGAAGGACAGAAGTTTATCCGTCTGTATCTTGGAATTTACAAAAAGCAGTTTTATATGAGTATCACAAATGCGACAAATGAGGTCGTGCGTAAATTTGACGAAGAATATATTTCAACAAAACGCGGAAATCACGGGCATGGTCTGAAGCGTATCAATAAAGTGGTAGAAAAATATAATGGATTTATCAATCGGAAAAATGAACCGGGTGTATTTGTCTGTGAAATCATGCTTCCGATGAATCCAGTAAAATAGAACCAAACGTGCACAAAAACGAACCATTTGTGTACGTTTTTTCCATTTGTCTGAAAGTTCAGATATATTGTGATAAAAGAAATAGATTTAGGAGTGAAGGAAATGGAAAAGAAATATTCGATTTGGAGCCATTACCGCTATCTTTATGGACGGTTATGGAAATATGATTTCAAGCTGGCTCTGAGCAGTGGTGTGGAAATTCTTATAAATGCGGTGAAACCATTTATAGCGGTAACTCTTCCGGCTTTGATCATAGGACTTCTGGAGAAGGGGTCTGATATGAAAGTGCTGGTGGTGCTTGGAATTTCGGTATTTGCAGTATCGGGCATTCTGTTTGGAATTGCAAACTGGCTGGAGCAGAAGAACTGGACGAAATATATTATGGTCAGGCTGGACAATTTCTGGTCGGAGCTTCTTTACAAATCCATAGATATGGATTATGTGATTTATGAAAAAGAAGAAGTACAGAATGCGGTAAATAAGGCCGCGGACGCCATTAACAACAATAATGGCGGCATCGAGGGATTTTATCATCATAATACGACCTTTTTTACCAGTGTTTTGGGGATTCTTATGTATAGTTTGATCCTTGCAAAGGTGCATCCAGTGATTGTGCTGGTTCTTTTGGCATTATCACTGATACAGTATCTCTTTCACCGCATTGCAGAAAGCTATGAAGAAAAGCACAGAGATGAGCAGGCGCGTCGGTTCAGACATCAAAAATATTTGTTTGATCAATCTGCGGACGTGAAGAATGGAAAGGATGTCCGTCTGTTCCAATTACAGAAATGGCTTACAGAGTTATTTGTAAAATACAACAAGGACTATCAAAAACAGCTTGCAAAAAATGAGAGACTGTTTTACCTGTATGATTTTGTAGGGCTTACCTTGAATCTGATCCGCGATGGTGTTTGCTATGGCTATCTGGTCTATCTTCTGACTCAGGGGATGCAGGTGAGTGAGTTTGTGCTTTATATCGGAGTGGTGAGCGGATATGGAAACTGGTTCAATCAGATCAGTGATTCTGTTTCAGAGTTGTCACATTGTATGCGTCAGATTAATCATTATCGCAGTTTTATGGATATGGAAAATGCATATTTGCGTGATTCTGGAAAAGTGCTTTCTGTAGAAGAAGGCGTTCCGTTTGAAGTGGAATTTCAGGATGTGTCATTTCAGTATCCAGGAAGTGAAAAAGCAGTTCTGGATCATGTTTCCTTCCATCTATGTCCGGGTGAAAAGATTGCATTGGTTGGGGTAAATGGTGCAGGAAAGACCACACTGGTCAAAATGCTCTGTGGGTTTTATAAACCGACCAGCGGACGCATCCTGGTTAATGGCGTTGATGTAACAGAACTCAATGTTGAAAAATATTTTGAACAGGTTTCGGTACTCTTTCAGGATTCTATTCTGCTTTCTTATACGATCGCGCAGAATATCACGGGACAGAATGAGGAAGACATCGACAAGGAAAAACTCTGGAGCGCATTGGAAGAAAGTGATCTGGCAAAAAAAATCAATGAACTTTCAAAGAAAGAAAATACATTTATCGCAAAAGATGTGGAACAGGAAGGCATTCAGCTTTCCGGCGGACAGATTCAGAAACTCTTTCTGGCACGTGCGTTGTATAAGGAATCGCATCTGTTGATTTTGGATGAGCCGACAGCAGCGCTGGATGCTATTGCTGAAAGTGAAATGTATGAAAAATATGCAGAATTGACAGCCGGAAAAACATCTGTGTTTATTTCTCATCGCCTTTCTTCAACGCGTTTTTGTGACCGCATTTTCTTTTTGGAAAATGGAAAAATCATCGAAGATGGAACACACGAAGAACTGCTGGAAAAGAGCGGAAGCTACGCAAAGATGTTTCAGGTGCAAAGTCAGTATTATGTAGAGGAGGGTGTGTCATGCGAATAGAAGAAATGTGGTCATATATGAAAAAATTCTTCCGTATGGTACAAAGAGATCACAAAAGTGTGTTGTTCTTTTTGATCTTTGGTGGAACGGTAAAAGCAGTAGTGCCATTTATCGCATTGGTATATTCAGCGAAGGTTTTAGATTCTTTGATTTTGTCGGATATTTCTTCTGCAAAAACACAGATCATAATTCTGCTGGTTTCCAGTTTTATTCTGGGATGCATAGAAAAAGCCTGCTACCATAAAGTTACAGTTATTGCATATACGGCAGAGCTTTCTGTGTTAAAGCAGACAGCACATAAAGCATATATCGTAGAGTATGAGGAATTGGAAAAGACGGAGACGATGGATAAAATCCGCCGTACACAGACAGGAAGTAATGGCAGCGGAGGTGTAGATCAGCAGATCATTTCTACTTATCATTTTGTTTATTATCTTGTTTCTGTGGGAGTTTCGATTGTTTATGTAGCGAAATTGTTTGTCGTGGCCTGCAAGGTACCAGTATTTCGAATCTACACAGCAGCGCTGCTTCTATTATTTGTGATTCTTATGAAAATCATTATGGTGATCCGCAAGAGGGTCGGAGGAGAAGATGTGAAGGTACAGCGCGAAAATGAGCACGGCAATTCGCTTTCGGGCTATATTCTTGAAAGTGGGATGGATGTACAGAATGGAAAAGATATTCGTCTGTATAAGATGAAGAATCTGATCATGAAGTGGTATTGGCACATGGTAAAAATGACCGGCGACAATTTCCTGCCATATGGAGATTTCTTAGGAAAATGTGACGGGATCATGACATTTTTAACGCAGACTTTTGCAGGATGCGCCTATATTTATGTGGGTGCGGGCGTATGGGCAGGTATCATCAGTATCGGAAATGTCTTATTATATGCAGGATGTATCACCAGAATGGCAGATGAAATGAGCGAAGTGGTCAGACGCTACAACCAGCTTGCATACCGATTTGAATATCTCGGAAATTTTGAAGAATTTATCAGTCTTCCGAACATGCATTATGATGGGACGCTTCCAGTTGAAAAACGGGATGATTATGAATATGAATTTGAATTTAAACATGTATCTTTTAAATATCCGGGGACGGAAGAGTATGTGCTGAAAAATGTCAATCTGAAGTTTGAGGTGAATAAACGCTTTGCCATTGTTGGGCAGAATGGTGCCGGAAAAACGACGTTGATCAAACTGCTCTGCCGCTTATATGAGCCAACAGAAGGAGAGATTCTGCTCAATGGAATCAACATTGAAAAGTATGACTACGAAGAGTACACAAGTATTTTTTCGGTGGTATTCCAGGATTTCCGCTTGTTTCCACTCCAGTTGGATGAAAATATCGCAGGCAGCAGTCAGATAGATCAGGCACGCTGCAAAAAAGTGATTGAGCAGGTTGGGTTGGCAGAGACTGTCTCAAGTTGGCCGGAGAAAGAGCATACTCGCCTGTACAAAAATCTTGGGGAAGGAATCAATGTGAGCGGCGGCGAGGCGCAGAAGATTGCAATCGCGCGTGCCTTATACAAAGACGCACCATTTGTCATCATGGATGAGCCGACAGCGGCACTTGATCCAATTGCGGAAGCACAGGTCTATGAAAATTTTAATGATATGATTCAAGATAAGACTGCAATTTTCATTTCTCACCGTATGAGTTCTTGCAAGTTCTGCGATGAGATTGTAGTATTTAAAGATGGAGAGATTACACAGCGCGGAAGCCATGAAACGCTTCTTACAGAGAAAGGATTGTATCGCGAACTCTGGAATGCGCAGGCGCAGTATTATGGAGGATGATCACGATGAAACTGGTTGTATTTGATCTGGATAATACACTGGCAAAACTGGGAAAAGGAATTATTCAGGAAGATTTGGAATTGCTAAAAAAGATAGAAAAGAAGGGAGCCATGATCGCAATCTGTTCTGGGAAACCGACTTATTATCTCTGTGGGTTTATGCGTCAGGTAGAATTGGAGCATCCGGTGCTGATCGGGGAAAATGGTGCAGTGATTCAGTTCGGAGTAGATCTGCCGCCAAAGAGGTTTTACATACTTCCATATTCAAGTGAAGCAAAAAAGACCATTTCTTTATTGGAAGAGAAGGTGTGTGAAACTTATCCAGATATGTGGTTTCAGCCAAATCAGGTCGGCTTGACTCCTTTTCCGAAGAGTGAAGAAGAATTTGAGGGAATCGAAGCAATCATAGAGACATATAAAGATGCGGTGAGAGATGTCATTGTATATCGACATGTGGATTCGTTTGATATCACTCCTTGCGGAATCGATAAAAAGGCCGGGATTCAATATCTTGGACAGCTGCTTGGGATTATAAAAGAAGAGACAATTGCCGTGGGCGATGGCGTGAATGATTATCCCATGTTTGAATATGCCGGTCATGCTGTTGGGGTGAATGTGAAGGAGACAGAGAAAGTAGATCACAATTTCAATTCTGCGACAAAGGCATTAGAATATATTTACGGAATCATATAAGAAAAAGTACAATCCGCTGCCACTATAATGGCAGTGAATTGTACTTTTTGTATTTAACCCATCGAGAATACAACTCCAACGACTGCAGATGCTGCAATGAATACAATTGGATGAAGTCCTTTGGTCTTTTTGACTTTGTTGGTCAGGATCAATAGTACGATCGCAAGTCCCCATCCAGTCCAGTTGATTGCCTGCAGATTAAATCCTTCTGCAAAATATTCTGGGAAGAATAAGGCTGACTGCACAACGCTGATCAAAGCAGCGGCAATGAGTCCGGCAGAAGCAGGGCGAAGACCATAAAATGCAAAGTTTACATATTTGTTATCGCGAAAGTTCTTTAAGAAAGAAGCAATGATCAGGATCACGATGATGGATGGTGCAATCAGACCCAGTGTTGCAATGACAGCACCAAGGATTGCAAAAGGCAGACCGCCTTGTTCCATTCCTGTGATAAATCCAACGTATGTAGCCATGTTGACTCCGATTGGTCCAGGAGTGGATTCTCCAACTGCGATCATATTTGCAAGATCCGTGTAAGTAAACCAGCCGGTTGCATCCGACATTTTATATAAGAAAGGAACGGTTGCCATACCGCCTCCGATCGTAAAAAGTCCGGTTTTGAAGAATTCATAAAATAATTGAAAATATAACAGCATTATTTCTTACCTCCCAGTGTCTTTAAGAGAATAGCCACGATAGCCGCAACGATTACAAATACGACAGGACTAAGTGGTGTGAAACAACTTCCAAGTGCAACTAACACAAAGATAAAGAAAGTAAATTTGTCTACAACGGCTTTTTTGTAAAGCTTTACAACCGCATTAAAAATAAGAACACATACACAGACACGGATTCCTCCGAATGCATTCTGCACCCATACGAGATGAGAAAATGCTTCGATCACACCTGCCAAAAGCGAGATGATCACGATGGATGGAAAAGCAACGCCCAGAGTTGCGATAATACCGCCCAGGACTCCTTTGTATTTCTGGCCGATGAAAGTAGCTGTGTTTACAGCAATGATTCCAGGTGTACATTGACCAATGGCAAAGTAATCCATCAGTTCCTCTTCCGTAGCCCATTTCTTATTTTCTACGATTTCCCTCTGAAGGATGGGAAGCATCGCATATCCGCCGCCAAAAGTCATTACGCCGACTTTGGCAAAAGTTACAAACATATCTAAAAAAATATTCATAAAGCACTCCTTGTTTTTATTATAATTTCCTCCAATTAGTATATCTTATGTAGAATGGTTTGCAAAGAAAAAATATTTTTTCATACTACTTGTATAATATAAACTACGGTATAATAAGGGATAAGACTATATGGCAGTAAGTACGTGGGAATATATAAGATACGGAAGAAAAAGGGGGATTCATATGGCGGAAAAACAGTGTTTAACAAAGGAACAGAAAGCGAAGATTCAAACGTTCTTTCAAAAAAAATTTGAAAAAAGGACCTATATAGAATGTTCGAAGATTCCAGAGTATCTTTTGGAACTTGGGATTGATTATCAAGAATACTGGTCAGGGCTTCGTTCACTTGTGAGTGAAGTATTTGAAAATCAATATAAGATTGAGACGACACCGAAAAAGAAGAATCGCCAGGGCGTTCCAATTCTGATGCCTATAAATGCGGCACTGATTCCGGACGTTGTGCTTTCGGAAGAGTTACTAAAAGAACTCGGAAAAAGACTGGGTAAGGGAGTGGCTGCAAATGGCTTTTATGAACCAGGGCGTTTCCCAACGTTGTTAAAGGAGCTTGGAATATCCAATTATAAAGCATATGCATCCAATATTTCGAAATTTATAGATTGGTATCTGGGGGATTCTTTTGAAGTAAAGACAAATGTGACGATCCAGGATAAGCTGCATACGTCTATTATTGTTGCAAAAGAAAAGAAAGAGCCGGTTCCAAAACCGGATACGGATGTTTTCCAGGTGTTGGATCGTTTTTATGAAGAAAAAGAATATGTGCAATTTCTGACTTCTTCTGAATTTGCTTCTGTCAGTCCGGATAAGCTTCCTGTGGAATATTTTGAGAAGGCATTGACCTGTGCAAAGAGAATTCTGCTTGGAGAAGAATGTGAACCGGTTTATCTGAATCTGTTCCAAAAGGAAGTATTAAAAGCGACGGATGGAACTGATTTTGTGAAAAAATGGAAGGAAGACAACAAATTTAAAGAAGAAATTATGATTTCCTGTGCGGAATCTTCTTTGGCAACACTTTCTATGCCAAATAATGGGGGAATCGTATTTCAACTGCTTAACAATCTTGGACATTGTAGCAAACACAATGACAATTATCCGGGACTTTCGCAGAGATTTCTGGAGTGCGGCAATGAGATTCTTCCATATATTTTTACAATCCGAGGTTTTTCGGCAAAAAGTGCAAATGCGATTGAACGATGTGTGGTGGAATACTGCAATTGGGTAAAAGAGCTAAAGAAATACAACTTTTATGGGAAAATGGAAGCAGAGAAAAAGCTTGGATTATTCCCTCAGTTTATTGTGAAGTATCAGAAAGAGTTTTTAAAAGACAAGGTGCTTGCGAATAATCTGAGAACCAATATCATTTCTTTGTTTGTAGAAAATAATGAACTGGAATTACTAGAAGAAGTGGTGGCAGTGATCGATCAGGATGCCGACTGCATCAATCGAAAAGTGACACAACTGATCACACACTATGGTGAATGGACGGAAGCAGAATTCGCAGAATTGATGCAGAAAAATGTGAGTCGTCAGCTTTTACAAAAATGTTGTTCTATGGCATGGGGCAGACAGGCGCAGAATATAAAATTGAATCCGGATTATCTGCGATTGCTGGCATGGATCATCAAATATGATCATTATACTTCCATTGAAGAGATCTTAAGATATCGCATCCCGAATGAATTTAAGAAGCCGGAAAAATGGAACATGCTTCTGATGTCGTTTGCGGATGTTTGTGAACTGGCAAAAAAAGATGCGGTGATGTACAATCTTGCGGTATATATCGCGCAGTATTTATATCAGGATATGCATGAAGAAAAAATGTCGGAGGCGATCAAAGAAAGTCTGAATACATGGGATGCCTTCTCGCATCAGTTCTTTACGGAAAAAATGGAGTCGTTTGATACGATCACGGAGGAAAACAGACAACTGTTTGTGGATCTTTTCCAGGTATTTCAGATGGATAGAAACCACTATCATATATTGCAGTTACGTTATGCAGATTTTATTTCGGCAAAATATTCTGTAGAAACGATGTCGCAGGAAGAAGTGGAACAGATTTTGAATGAATTGTATCAGGATGGTGCCTATGAGGCATATATCAGATGCTATTTACAGGCGCCTGGAAATGGGGCCGGGTTAAATGAAACTTGTCTGGCACGATATATAGAAGCATTGACTCGTTTGGCTCGTTTTGGTGATTTGATTTCCTTCTTGCAGCAGAATGAGACTTTGACAAAAGCAAAACGTGAAGCAGAGATTGAGAGAGCATTATATGAAAATTTCAGAGTGCATAGTCTCAATCCAGAAGCGTATTCCATCTTTAACGAAGAGTTTACAGTAGAAAACGCAATCGAGCTGCTTTCGAAGAATTTTATGCCAAGTAAATATGCTTCGATTACAGCACTCGTTGGTCTGTATACAAAGAAACATGAGTGGGAAAAAGCGTATTATCTGTATACGATTTATCAATCAAAGGTAGAAAATGGATATACAAATTTCTATAGTAAGTTTCGCCGTAAAGTGTCCGGCTATCTGGGAAGCCCGGAGACACATTATGAAGTGATCCACGCAGTATTTTCAAGATTGCTTCCAGACGCATTGGTGGAATTCCTGAAATGGGCAAAACAGATTCAGATTCCTGACTTTAAGACCTACAATCCGACACACGTGTACTCTTATCTCTTTGATAGTTTGTTAGTAGATCCTGCCAGCCCAGAACCATGGAAACGCTTTATGGATCATCTGGTGAAAAGACCAAACCTGAACGCATGGATGATCTGTGTTTGCGATGGCGTTTTGTCACAATGTTTTGGAATGGCGCGAACCAATCAAACCAGAAATGCAATTGAGATTGTGTTAGAAGAGGATGGAAAGATTCCATACAATTTCCTTGCTTATGCGTGCGAGTATATTATGGAAAGCGGAGATATTTATATCTGTCAGAAGGTGAGTGCGTGTCTGGAAGATGCGGCTGCAAAAGAAAGACTGATGGTTCAGAATCCTTGGTATGATACGTATCAAGAGATCATGGATCGCTTCATGTCTTATTGTGTGGATGAATATCAGAAAACAGGAAATAAGACTTTCTATCAGTTGATTTCTACAATTGATGGTCAGATCAATTCGGAAAAGATGGCAGGTTTGCTGCCAAAGGTGGAAGATAAGCAGTATTTATTCCGAAAAATATGTCTGAATTATCTGACGGATACAAATACAGAAGACATGATCACACTTCTTAACAATGAAAAATGGTCAAATCTGACATACAGAGAAGCAGAAGTGTTAAATCTTCTCAGAATTATTTACTCAGAAAATGAGGAATTGATGATAAAGCAGCCGCAGTTTTTTGAGAGTGAGGAGAAAGTAGCCCAGTTTAAACAGGATTGTGCCAATATTTTAAAAGATTGCCCGAAAAAAAGTTCGTTGAACGAATTTGAGGGATCCTGCACGAATCGTAGTTATAAGTTTTTGGTCTACTCTTATGTGTTCGGATGCCTGTATGACAGAGATATTTATAATAAATATGAGACAAAATATTTTGACTTTCCAGATGAAACAGAGAGGCTTGCATATATTGCATTTCTGCAAAAAACATACGGTGCGCAGCTTACTTTTAATAGCAACTACGTTTTCTTCTATAAAAAGTGGCGTTATATGAAGCAGTATCTTGCCAAGGTACTTCAGTATGGCAAAGAAGCAGAGGATTCGGACATTCTTTCTTTGATGGAACAGAACAAACATACAGATGCGATATTGGTGGAATCGTATCTTCCATTTAAGCAGGAAGTGAACCGATTCTATGAATTTACCAGTCTAAATCTGGATGTACGCAGATGCTTCTTATATGGTTTGATGGTGGGACAGATGAGTGAGTTCCTGTCAATTTACGGAAAAACACTGATTTTATTTTCGGAGGAACAAAAAGCGGTCATGAAACGATTGGTTCTGCTTTTGGACTATCGTGAAATGAACGGTGGATTCTATAAACAGTATCTGCAGGAAATTACAAATCATAATTTCGAGCAGAGTCTGACAATTGCCGAGGCGATTTCAGATTTTGCGTATGATACTTTATATGCGCTGAAAAATTGTGCAAGAAAAGAAGAAGCGCTCAAACTCTTCTGCGACACTGCGATGCAGACACCGGCGGTATGCGTCAATAAAGTATTGCTCTTAGAAAAAGAAACATTTGATGAATTTTCGGGGATGCTGATTCCTTTGATCTGTTCACGACAATTCTCATTCCAGATTTATAGCAAGATGAGAAGCTGTGTGGTGACAAAAGGGCAGATTAAATTTTCGGATCAGTTTGAGAAAATCGCAGTCTATCTGGACCGAAAAGGGTATAAAGACGCAATCGCAGTCTATGATTATCTGTGTGCGCTGCATGCATGTATGACAGAAAATCGAGAGGCGCTTGGCAATATTTTAAGGGAACACGATATCCTGACAGATATTCCGGAGCAGTGGAAGAATGAGGCGCAGCGTATCCTGCAATATGCAAAGACGCCAAATCAGGAACATTTTGTTCCAGATAAAACGATTCTGGACAGTAGTGAAAAAAGTAACCATGAAAAGATCACATATCAGTTCGTAAAAAAACTGGTACCTGTTTTTGAGGTGAAAAAGACAAAATTGTCCCAGGAAGATATTGTAGAACGATATGAAAAGTTTGTTTCCAGAAGTATTAACGCATGGGATAAAGCGGCTCTGGGACTTGAGATCTTATGGAATTATCCGAGAAAAGGAGTGGATCTTGGTACCGGAAATAAGCTTCCTTCGTATAAAGAACTGGCGCTGGAGACTGGTATACTGCTTATAAACAGTGAAATGAGTCTGTCCAGTGAAAATAAACTGGCGGTGATCACAGAACTTTATGAAAATAAGCAAAGTTATGGTGGAAAACAGGACGCAGCTTTTATGCAGTTTGCGGAACAATGCAGCTATATCGTGCAGAGAAAGCTGGGATTAAAGACCTGGATTTTGTATCATGCACAGATTTTGCACATTTTACAGGAAATCAATCGTGAATTGGATTTTGAAGAACTTTGTAAACGTATTTTGGAACCATGCACGGCTCTGATGGGAGAGGAATGCTCTATGGAAGAACGCTGCAGCGGGCTAAAGATGCTCCTAATGGAATTCCATGGGTTAGAATCCATTTACGCAAGAAACATTCAAAGTGCAATGCAGTCAGAGATCCGTTCTATGGAAGATGGTGTGCGTCTCCATGTGGATATTGTAAATCAGGATGATAAGATTACAGATGGCCACGTGTATTTTCAGATTGAAAATATCGGCAACAGAACTGTTTCCTTAACAGAGCGCAACAGCAGGGTCATGCTCAAAGTTTCTTCTTATCCGGATGTGACGATTCCAGTGAAGAATATCTGGGATCTTCGACCACATTATGTAACTGGAGAAAGAGGAGAGGTCCGAGAAACAAAATCGGGCGAGAAGATTGAGGTTACGATTAAAATATTTGTAAATGATGTTCTGGTATGCAGAACATGTAAGAAACTGGTACCGGCAGAGAAGACACAGCATGCAATGGTGACTTATACCACACGCTATGATGTGGACAATGCAGTTACTATAGATGAAGCGCTTTTTGGAAGAGAATTGGAAAAAGAACGTTTGAGTGCGGTAATTCCAGGAGGAAAATCTGTTATCTACGGTCCTTCCAGAATTGGAAAAACTTCCTTATTAAACTGGGTACGAAACTCTCTGGCGGATCAGAAGGAAAACGTGGTTTCTGTATTGTATGGCGGCGAGGAATTCGGAAAGTTCTCGGACTATGTAAAGAGCTTTGTAGATGAAGTTTCGGAGATTCCATATGGGGATGGCCAAAAGATGGCAGAATATCTTCTGGTAGATACGATCTTGAATGGGTTTGGAGACGCAGTCAGACTGAAGACTCCGAAAAATGGAAAGTTTACAAGTGCGTTGGAGCAGGAAATCGCAGCAGCTTTGCAGAATCGCACGCAATCGGTACGTAAGAGATATTCGAAAGTGAATATGATTCTTAAACAGGCAGATGTGGAGCTTTGGATTCTTTTAGATGAATTCCAGCAGGTGGTAGAAAAATGGAGACCGGAGAAGGGTGAAGCGTTTGTGACGGCTTGTGAAAGTTTGAGTATGAATTCTAATATCAAGCTGCTCATCTGTGGTTCAGACGATCTGCTGAAACACATGGTACTGGAAGACGACTCTATCTGGAGAAAAATCATTCCTTCAAATGCAAGGGTTTCGGTAGGACCTTTGGCGGAGGATGCGTTTATTAAGATGATCCAGAGCGAAGAAAGTGTGAAAAAGACAGGGCTTAGCTATTCCGAAAGTGCCTTAAAGGCATTGTATACATATACCGGAGGCGTTGCGCTGTATGGAAAAGAGATTTGTAACTCTATTTTGGATGAAATCATGGTTCATAAAGAAAAGTTTGGCGGCAGAAATGTCATTTATACATCGGATGTTGCGGAAGCGACACAAAGACTTTTGAATAAACAGGCATCAGAAGAAGACATCGTGAATCCAGAAGGAATCCGACGTATCTACGATGCGGTGACAAAGAATCTGGATAAGGATACCGATATGCAGTATCTGTGGCTCATGGCAAAATGGTTATTGGATCATCCGGAATATGAAGGATTCCCGGTTCGTATTTTTAAGGAACGTAAACTTTTGCATGGAGAGAAGAATCTGAAGGATTCGCTGGCAATCGCATCTGCCAGAGGAATCATCAGAGAACTGCCATCTGAGAAAGAGACAGATTCCGTATATGTATTTAACACCTTATTCTACTACAATGCATTTTTAGGAAATGCGTTGAAGAGTCTGGACGAAGACAAGATATTTAAAAAAGTTTCCAATCAGGATGTGGAAAGAAAGGAAAAGAAAGAAGAAAATCCATATTCTGAGAAAAAACTGACACAGTATCTGACTACCTTATCGATACCAGAACAGAAATCATTGTTGGGATCTGTTGTTATGGGCGTAGAAGATGATGTGGCAAAATCATTAATCGTGCGCCTTGGGAAGAATACGACGATTACAGGCGAGACAGTTACAAATGTAGAAGGACAGAATACGCAAACTACAAATATACAGGTAAATATTCAGCAGATTACGAATACCTTGATGGATTTCAAGGCAGGTTCTCTATCTGGCACAGAATTGCTGCAGAAGGTGAACGAACTGCCAAGACTGGCTGCTTACTATACACCAAACCTGGAAATCGCAGAGCAAAATCCATTGTTAGAAGAACAGCGCATGGAACATGGTATCAATGCGATCGTGGATGTGTATTCGGACAGTTTGCTTCCAGTGGTTGAGCAGGAAGAGGAGTCAGAAGAGTCGGATTATGAGCGTTATCATGTAGAGGAACTGCTTGGAATTTCCAGAGAAAGATTTGAAAATATTTACAATTCGCTGGAAGACTGGTCTTATGAGCATCTGCGTCTGACTTTGTATCTCCACTATTTCTTTAGTCAGGCACAGTCTCAGAATGGCGGTGTAGAACATGTGGATTATAGTCCGGTTTCCATCATGTACTGCAAATTGTTGGAGTCTTTATTAAAAGAACATCATCGTATTGTATATGCAAAAATCTTCAGAGATTTGAAGACAAATGTATCTGTCAGAAACAGAAAGACAAGAAGAAATGAACCTCTGACGTATTATGAGTTGATGACAGGGCGTCAGCAGCACCGTATTACGATCGGTACGTTCAGTCATTTGATCAAGCAAGATCCAAATGCGAAGAAGCATTGTCAGCTGCTGGGAGAAGCATATCTGGATGAATATGGTGAACCGACTACAAAAGAGTGGGAAAAACATGCGGCTGTCATTGATGAAGTTCTGGAAATCCGAAATCTGTCAGCACATGGTCAGAAAGATCATCGTGTGACGAAGAATCAGCAGAGTCGTTTGAATAATTTGCTGTTTAGAGACGGAGGAGGAGAATTACTGAGAATTCCGGCTTTGGTAAAAGAAAAATAGAATAAAAAAGAAAATACTTTACTTTCACGGTTAAAAGTAGTATTCTGAAAAACATCACCTTGATAATCACATAAGGTCTTTCGGGATGGAATGAAATGTTAGGAGGTATGTATATGCAACCAATGTATGTTTCAATTCAACAAGATGCAACTGGCAGAAGGATCAAAGCCTTATTAGCTGAGAAAGGATTCACTGTGAGAGAAGTGCAGGAGACGATGGGATTTGAAAATCCACAGGCAGTCTACAAATGGCTCTCAGGGAAATCCCTTCCAAGCCTTGATAATATGGTCATCTTAAGCCGCCTGTTGCAGACCAGCATCGAAAATATCCTCGTCGTAGACGAGGATGTTTGGGTGATCGTGATTTAAAAGGAAGCGAAATCGAAAACAAGTTAAGAAAAGGATAGCTATTGTGAACCGTGGACTGACGAAGGAAGAAAAGTTTGACAGTATCTATCGGGCTTATGCGGATGATATTTTTAAATTGTGTTATTATTTTACCAGAGATCGTGAAATGGCACAGGATCTTGCGCAGCAGACCTTTATAAAGTTTTATGATCGTTTTGAAGATATCGATCCGGAATATATGCAGGCTTACTTGATGCGTATGGCCAGAAATCTTTTCTATAATTATCAAAGAGGTACGAAAAAAGAAGTTAAGACAGATGAGGCCGTAGTGGAGATTCAGCAGGAAAGGCTGGTCTCAGAGAGTCTGGAAGAAGAATATTTTAGAAGAAGATATCGAAAAATGCAGGCAGAATTTAGCGGAACTATTCTGGAAAAATTGCGCAAAGAAAATGAGAGTTGGTATAAAATACTCAATATGTTGTATCTGGATGAGAAAACGCATGACGAGATTTCAGAGGAATTGGGAATAACAAAAGACGTATTATATAGCAGAATACATAGGGCCAAAAGATGGGTACGGAAGCATTACAAAAAAGAGTTTGATGAATTGATTAATATGGCCTAAAGAGGAATAAAAAGGTGTCGTTTAGACACCTTTTTTTGCGTTACAATCATAGAATTGTGTCAAATAATTCGGATGATTGTGCAAGCGGATCTGAATTTGGAATCCTATAATGGTATCAAAGCGATAACAAGGAGGCGTCTATCATGGAGCAGATGTATGTGAATGGAAACGTATATGAAATCATAAAACTTTTGGGGCATGGAAAAGGAGGGTATTCTTATCTCGTGACAGATGGTGAAAAGAGGTATGTCTTAAAACAGATCCATCACGAACCATGCGACTACTATCAGTTTGGAAATAAAATGGAATCAGAACTTCGCGACTATGAGCGTTTGAAGAAAATAGGAATCCGCATGCCGGAAATGTTCGAAGCAGATCTTCAGAATGAGCGGATTTTGAAAGAGTATATAGAAGGAGATACGATATTTGATTATGTTTTGCGAAACGAGGTGAAAAAGGAGTTTATAGAACAGATGCAGGAAATGTGTGTGTGCTTATATGCTGCCAATACAAATATTGATTATTTTCCTACCAATTTCGTAGTGCAGGAAGGGAAATTGTATTACATTGATTATGAGTGTAATGAATATATGGAAGAATGGAATTTTGAAAATTGGGGGATCACATACTGGTCTCAAACAACTGAATTTTTGGAATATGTCAAAAAACACTCAAAATAAAGGTTTTTTGTCTTGAAAAACACTCAAAATAATGGTTTGAGAAAGAAAAAAGGTAAAAGTTGACGAGTCAACGAGTTTGCATTATAATGGCAAAAGTTGATTTGTCAACTTTTTGTTTGCATATCGAAAGTATAGTTTTAATAAAATAAATTCCAGGAGGATTTTTGAATGAATTTAGCACAACAGGCATTTTGCAGAGTATTTCAGACAGCGTTTCATCTGGCACTTCCGATTCTTCCATATAGAGAACCGAAAAAATATGCCAGTATCAAAGAAATTGTAACTTTATGTGAAAAGAAAAATATCAAATCATTGCTGCTTGTTACAGACAAGGGGCTTCGTTCCAGCGGAAGTACAAAGGTACTGGAAGGAATGTTAGAGGACAACCACATCCATTGTGCAGTGTATGATGCTACCTGTGCCAACCCGACTGTAAAAAATGTAGAAGAAGCAAGAGCACTTTATGAAAAAGAGCATTGTACAGCATTGATCGCGTTTGGCGGAGGTTCATCTATGGACTGCGCGAAGGCAGTTGGAGCATGTATTGCATATCCGAAAAAGTCGCTGAATCAGTTAAAAGGGTTACTGCGTGTACTTCGCAGAATTCCGACTTTGATCGCAATTCCAACGACTGCAGGAACAGGAAGCGAGGTTACGGTTACAGCCGTGATCACAGACAGTGAAAAGAAGCATAAGTATACAATGAACGATTTTACATTGATCCCATCGTATGCAGTATTGGATCCACAGGTGACTTATACATTGCCAAAACATTTGACAGCAACAACGGGAATGGATGCACTGACTCATGCGGTCGAAGCGTATATCGGACGTTCTACAAGCAAAGAGACAAGACGCCTTGCCTTAGAAGCGGTATATCTAATTTTTAAAAACATCGAGACGGCATATGAAAATGGGGAAGATTATGAAGCCCGCGCAAGTATGCTCCAGGCTTCTTACAAAGCAGGTATTGCGTTTTCGAAATCTTACGTGGGCTATATTCATGCAGTTGCACATTCACTTGGAGGGCAATATAATATTCCACATGGGTATGCAAATTCAGTCCTGATGCCGATCGTATTGGAAAAATACGGAAAAACTGTATATAAGAAATTACACGAGCTTGGAGTGGCGGCAGGTGTAGCAAAGAAAAGCGATTCACATCAAGTCGGTGCCGAGAAATTTATCAAAGCGATCCGCAGACTGAATAAAAAGATGAATATTCCGGAAAAAATTGAAGGAATTCAGAAGGAAGATATCCCGGCGATGGCGAAACATGCAGCCAAAGAGGCAAATCCATTGTACCCTGTTCCAAAGTTAGTGAATGCAAAAGAACTGGAAAGCCTCTATTATGAAGTGGCAGATTGGAGTTAGAAGATGAATATAGATCAAATTTTGGAGAGTCAGAAGAAATATTTTCGAAGCGGAGCAACATTGCCTGTTGATTTCCGTATCGCGATGCTGAAAAAACTTTATCAGACGATTAAAAAATATGAAAATGAAATCGGAGAAGCACTTACAAAGGATTTGGGAAAAAGTGATTTTGAAGGTTTTATGTGTGAAGTGGGGCTGGTTTTGACGGAAATCAGCTATATGATCCGACATACACGCAAATTTGCGCGTGAAAAAACGGTTTACACCCCACTGGCACAATTTGCATCAAGAAGTTACAAAAAACCATCTCCATATGGAAATGTACTTATTATGAGTCCATGGAACTATCCATTTCTTTTGACCATTGATCCACTGGCAGATGCTATAGCAGCAGGTAATACTGCGATTGTAAAACCAAGTGCGTACTCCCCAGCGACAAGTGCAGTCATTGAAAAGATCATCAAGGAATGTTTTGACCCAGAATATGTTGCAGTTGTAACCGGCGGGAGAAAAGAAAATGCGGCACTTCTGGAAAAGAAATTTGACTTTGTATTTTTTACAGGAAGTCAGAGCGTAGGAAAAGAAGTGTTGAGACATACCGCGGAAACATTGACTCCGGCGGTTCTGGAGCTTGGCGGAAAAAGCCCTTGCATCGTAGACAGCAGTGCAAAACTGAAACTTGCTGCCAAACGAATCGTGTTTGGAAAATATCTGAATTGCGGACAGACTTGTGTTGCACCAGATTACATTCTCTGCCAGAAAAGTGTAAAAGATGAATTTGTAAAAGAGATCTGCAAACAGATCAAAAAGCAATATGGAGAAAATCCATTACAGAATCCAGATTATGGGAAGATCATTAATGAAAAACATTTTGACAGACTTTGCGGTCTGATCAATCCAGAAAAAACGGTTCTGGGCGGCGATTATAATAAAGAAACACTTCAGATCGCACCTACTGTGCTGGATAATGTCACATGGGAAGATGCGGTGATGCAGGAAGAGATTTTCGGACCGATCATGCCGATCCTGACATTTGAAACTATGGACGAGGTGTATGATCTGCTCGCAGATAAAGCAAAGCCATTGGCGCTTTACATTTTTTCAGAAGACAAGCGTACCATCCGCGAAGTGACAGAATGCTGCAGATATGGCGGTGGCTGTGTAAATGACTGTATCATTCATCTTGCAACCAGTGAGATGGCATTTGGCGGTGTCGGCGAAAGCGGCATGGGCGGCTATCATGGGAAAGATGGATTCGATGCATTTTCGCATACAAAGAGCATTGTGGATAAAAAGACATGGATGGATCTTCCGATGCGATATCAGCCATATGATAGAGGAATTTATGGCAAATTATTGAAGATGTTTTTGAAATAATCGATTCTTTCATTTTGCATCATTCGCTTCTTGTATAATTTTGCAGCGGGTGCTATCATAGCTAGTGCGAAATTTTTTTTATAGGAAGTATACATATGATAACACGTGAATTTAAAGAAGGAATCAGAGACGGTCTTCCAATCTGCTTTGGGTACATTTCGGTATCGATGGCGTTTGGACTGACGGCTGTGAAAATGGGAATTCCAGTCTGGACAGCAGTATTGATCTCCTTGACAAACGTAACCAGTGCAGGGCAGTTTGCGGGAATCACTTTGATGTCAGCGGTCGGAACTTATTTAGAGATTGCATTTACACAGCTTATTATTAATAGTAGATATTTTTTGATGTCACTGTCTGTATCACAGAAAGTGGACAAGAATTTTAAAATGTGGCAGAGATTTATTGCTGCATTTGGAATCACAGACGAAGTATTCGCGGTTTCCATGCAGAGGAGAAAGGATCTAAGTTTTCCTTATATGGCGGGACTTATTTTAACTCCGGTGCTTGGATGGAGCGGTGGTACTTTGATCGGGGCGGTGGCAACGTCGCTTCTTCCGACCTCTGTGACAGATGCAATGGGCATTGCTTTATATGGGATGTTTATTGCAATCGTTGTGCCTCCTGCAAGGGAACAGAAGAATGTATTGTTTGCAGTCATTCTGGCAATCGCAGCAAGTTATGCATTTACTTATCTGCCAGTCTTGAAGAGTGTTTCAAGCGGATGGTCTGTCATCATTATTACAGTGGCAGTGAGTGCAATTGCGGCATTTTTATTCCCAGTGAAAGAAGAGGAGGATAAGTAATGAATATATCATATATTTTGATCAGTATGGCAGTGATGGCAATTACGACTTATCTGATCCGTATGCTGCCGATGGTGATTTTCCGTAAGAAAATAGAAAATGTTCGAATTAAGTCGTTTTTATTTTATGTGCCTTATACGGTACTTGCAGCGATGACATTTCCGGCGATATTTTCAAGTACACAGTCTACCGTATCAGCGGCAATCGGCTGTATTGTAGGAGTTGTGCTTGCATATTTCAATAAAGGACTTTTAGTGGTTGCGCTTGGTTCAGCGGGAGCGGTATTTCTTGCCGGACTTCTTGGGCTGTAGAGGATAAAAGGAGAAACGAAAGATGGATAATAAACAAGATTTTACACAGGGCAGTATTTTTCGTAAAATGGTTCAGTTTATGCTTCCGATTCTGGCTGCATTGATCTTGCAGGCGATGTATGGAGCGGTGGACCTTCTGATCGTAGGACATTTTGGAACGACAGCCGGGATTTCGGGAGTTTCTACCGGAAGCAGTATTATGAATCTGTTCACATTTGTGTTATGCTCACTGGCAAGTGGTGTGACGATTTTGATCAGTCGATATCTTGGGGAAAAGAAGCATGAGAGAATCGGGAAACTGATTGGAAATGCGATCGCGTTCTTTATCGCGTTTGCGCTTGTATTTACAATAGTTTTGATTGTATTTGCCAGACCGATTGCTGTTTTGATGCAGGCACCGGAAGAAGCATTGGACTTAACTGTACAATACATCAGAATCTGCGGAGCCGGTTTTATATTTGTAGTATTTTATAATTTAATCAGCAGTATTTTCAGAGGACTTGGCGATTCGAATCTGCCGCTGTTATTTGTAGCAATCGCATGTGTGGTGAATGTTGTAGGCGACCTTTTACTGGTTGCAGTACTGGGACTCAATGTGGCAGGTGCGGCGCTCGCGACAATTGCTGCGCAGGCAGTGAGTGTATTTCTTTCATTGTGGATTATTCGCAAGAAAGAATTTCCATTCGAATTTAGTATGAAGGAGATTCGTTTTGGAAATGAAGTAAAAGCAGTGCTTGCGATCGGAATGCCACTTGCACTTCAGGAATGTTTGACAAATGTTTCCTTTTTAGCATTGTGTGCATTTATCAACCGACTTGGTCTGGATGCCTCATCGGGATACGGGGTTGCGCAGAAGATTCAATCTTTTGTGTTGCTGATTCCATCGTCTATTATGCAATGCATGGCATCGTTTGTGGCACAGAATGTGGGAGCCGGAAAAGAGGACCGCGCCAAAAAGGGAATGTATTATGGGATGGCGATCGGAGCCGGCATCGGTGTGTTTATAGCTGCGATGGCATTTTTCAAGGGAGACTTACTTGCATCGGTATTCTCAAATGACGAAAAGGTAATCCTGAGAGCGTTTGAGTATTTAAGAGGGTTTGCATTAGAGGCGATCGTCACGAGTGTTCTCTTTAGTTTTCTTGGCTATTTCAATGGTCATTCTAAATCGGTATTTGTTATGGTACAGGGACTGATTCAGTCATTTTTGATTCGTCTGCCGATGTCTTATATCATGAGTATCAGACCAGACGCATCTTTAACAGGAATCGGACTTGCGGCACCGACAGCTACCATAGCAGGAATTGTAATGTGTTTTATTTATTATAAAAAAATGCAGAAGAAGGAGGGGATCATGTGAAAGAGTTATATCAGTTGATCGAAGAGAAAATCAGAAAGTCAGGGTATCCGGGAAAGATTGACGGAGAAGAATTTTACTGGGATGTGAGCGATGAGGCAGACAGTCAGGAAAACGGTACTTATGTATTTTTGATTAAGAAAAGTGATACATTGTCTTATAAAGGTGTTATGACGATCATGGATGAAGAGTTTGATCTTCACACAGTAGACATTCATGATGGGGAAAATGTATATCACGTAGATTTTGATGCAGAATAAAGTGAATCTCTGGATTCTCGTAAGAGGATTCAGAGATTTTTTGCATCTGGAACTATAATAAATTTTGCGTTTGCGGAAGGAATTTGTAAAAAGTGTTATGTTTTGGAAGTGAACTTGACATATAAATTGCAATATGTTAATCTTAATAAGATGATATGGTTTTAAAAACTATGTTAAAGGATTTTCGGATAAGATGATATTTGGAAAGGAAAAGTTTTAATATGAGAGTTAAGATTGTTGCAGATTCAGCTGCAAATATGTATACATTGGATGGGATTGATTTTGAATCTGCCCCATTAAAGATTGTGACAAATGAGAAAGAGTATGTGGATGACAGTAACCTTGATGTGGCTGCCATGGTTCAGGAACTGAGTGAATATAAAGGGCGTTCTGGAACGGCATGTCCAGGTGTGGGCGACTGGCTTTCAGCATTTGAAGGATACGATGAAATCTATTGTGTTACAATTACAAGTGTACTTTCAGGAAGTTACAATGCTGCAATGACAGCAAAGCAACAGTATGAAGAAGAACATCCAGATGTAAAGATATTCGTATTGGATTCGTATTCGGCTGGAGCAGAGATGAAACTTCACGTAGAAAAATTAAAAGAATTGATCTTAGCTGGAAAAGATTTTGAAACAGTATGCAAAGAGATTAAAGAATATCAGGAAAATCACACAGCATTGATTTTCTGTCTGGAATCTTTACACAATCTTGCCAACAATGGTCGTGTGAATCCAGCAGTTGCTAAGATTGCAGGTCTTATCGGAATCCGTATGGTTGGGGATGCCGAAGGCGGTCAGCTTCATCCAACAGATAAATGCCGTGGAGAGAAGAAAGCGCTTGAAGGTATTTGGCGCAATATGAAGAGATTGGGCTATGCAGGCGGGAAGCTTTTGATCGATCATTGTTATAATGAAAAGACAGCAAGTGCATTGAAGGAAATAGTTTTAGCTGAATATCCAAATGCAAAAGTAGAACTTGCTCCAACAACTGCTTTGTGCAGCTTTTATGCAGAAAAAGGTGGTTTGATCATCGGACTTGAGACAAATTAAGATAAATGGAATATGAGTATACAAGCGTCACCAAACGGTGGCGCTTTTTTATGCTATAGGAAATTAGTCCCATGGGGACATTTCCATATAGCATAAAAAATGCACTGCGTGCAGATGGATGCACACTCTTTTTTATAGTCTATGAAGATAACTTTGGTTACGATTAGCTGCAACTAACTGTATGGGCTTGCATTTTTTGTGGAAGAATCGTAAAATAAAAGGATAAGTGAGTATTGTAGAAAGGAAATGAATCGTATGACAAAAGTAGATATTATTTCTGGCTTTTTGGGAGCTGGAAAAACAACATTTATAAAACAATTAATTAATCAGGTGTATCAAGGAGAAAAATTAGTTCTGATTGAAAATGAATTTGGGGAAATCGGGATTGATGGTGGATTCTTGAAAGATGCAGGAATTGAAATTACAGAGATGAATTCAGGATGTATTTGCTGTACTTTGGTGGGAGATTTCAGCAAAGCCTTAAAAAAGGTATTGGATGAATATAAACCAGACCGTGTGATTATCGAACCTTCTGGAGTTGGTAAGCTTTCTGATGTTGCAAGAGCGATTGAAGATGTAAAGAAAGATGCAGATATTGAGATTTCTGGAAAAATTACTGTTGTAGATGGTAAAAAAGCAAAATTATATCTGAAAAACTTTGGTGAATTCTTTGAAGATCAAGTAGAACATGCGTCTACGATCGTTGTTAGCCGTACACAAATGATGACAGATGAAAAAGTGGAAGAATGTGTACACATGCTGCGTGAAAAGAATGCAAATGCAACTATTATTTCTACACCTTGGGATGCATTAAATAAAGACGCAATTTTGCGTGCTCTGGAGCATGAGACAGAGGTAGAGAAATTATTGGAAGATGTACACGAACATCACCACCACCATGATCATGATTGCGGATGTGGTCACCATCACGACCACGACCATCATCATCACGATCATGATTGCGGATGCGGCCATGATCACGACCGTGAACACCATCACCATGATCACGACTGCGGATGCGGCCATGATCATGACCATGAGCACCATCACCACGATCACGATTGCGGATGCGGCCATGATCACGACCACAAGCACCATCACCATGATCACGACTGTGGCTGCGGCCATCACCATGAACATGGTCATCATCATGCAGATGAAGTTTTCACAAGCTGGGGTAAAGAAACTGCACATAAATATTCTGTAGAAGAATTGGAGTTTATTGTAAAAGCATTGGCAGAAAGTGAAGCCTATGGAACTGTGCTTCGTTCAAAAGGAATCGTTGCGATGACAGACGGTACATGGAAACAATTTGATTTAGTGCCAGAAGAATATGAAATCCGCGAGGGACAGCCAGACTATACAGGTCGCATCTGTGTAATTGGAACTGATTTAAAAGAAAATGAGTTATTGAAACTTTTCTCAATTTAATATAGCTGGAAAGAAGGGGAAAACATGGTAACACCATTATTTGTATGTACAGGTTTTTTGGACAGCGGGAAGACAACGCTGGTAAAAGATACTCTGATGGAACAAGACTGGATCGAAGAAGGTCTTACACTGTTGATCGTATGTGAAGAAGGTGAAGAAGAATATTCCAAAGAATACCTGAAAGAAAAGAACATGGTTCTTTTACAAATAGAAGATTTTGAACAATTAACACCAACATTTTTTGCAAATTGCGAAAAGAATTATCGCCCAGTACAGGTAGTAATTGAATACAATGGTATGTGGAATCTGGAAGAGCTGCTTTCTATTCGTTATCCAAGAAACTGGGAGCTGCAAGGTGTGTACTCTACAGTAGATGGAACTACGTTGGACATGTATTTGAAAAATATGCGAAATCTTTTGATGGAACAGCTTACAGAATCAGAATTGATCGTTGTAAATCGCTGCCCGGATGGTGTGGATCGTTCTGGTTTCCGTCGTGCTGTGAAAGTGCAAAACCCGATGGCGCAGTTGATTTTTGAAGGTATGGACGGACAGATCATTCAGCCTTCAGCAGAAGACCTTCCATATGATGTAAAAGGCGATAAGATTGTGATTGAAGACAGTGATTTTGGTATCTGGTATGTGGATGCTGTGGATCATCCGGAGTTTTACCTGCATAAGGAAATCGAATTTAAGGCACAGGTAGCCCGTCCGAAAGGGATGAAGCCAGATATGTTTGTGCCAGTCAGAAAGATTATGACTTGCTGCGCAGATGACACAAAATATTATGGTTATCCATGCAAAGCTGGAAAGAAAATGGACGTCGTAAAAAATAAATGGATGAAAATCAGAGTGCGTTTTGAATATGAATCATTTGCGGGTTACGGAGACAGACAGCCTGTATTATATTTGATTGATATGGAGCCAATAGAAGCGCCAGAAGAAGATGTAGTATATTTGGGTTAAAAGAGAACCGGTGTACAAAAGGACAATGT
>CAZUVY010000030.1:0-31051 GCA_964623905.1 uncultured Faecalimonas sp. | reverse complement strand
GGATATCAATGAAAATGACATTCCAACCAAAAAAGAGATCTAGATCAAAAGTTCATGGATTTAGAGCAAGAATGAGCACAGCTGGTGGAAGAAAAGTTTTAGCAGCTAGAAGAGCAAAAGGAAGAAAAGTATTGTCAGCGTAGGCCGCATATATGTGGCCTTTTCTTCTATTCAAAAATGGGGAATAAGGAATGATTTTTTCGGATTCGTTAAAGAAAAACAGAGATTTTCAGATTGTATATAAGAAGGGGAAATCCTTTGCAAACAAGTATCTGGTAATGTATGTTTTGGAAAATAATGATCGTGTTAATAAGGAGGAAGTGAATCGATTAGGGATTTCGGTCAGCAAAAAAGTTGGCAACAGTGTTGTAAGACATCGATTGACCAGATTGATTCGTGAAAGCTATAGGCTTCAAGAAAGTAGGTTCCAAAGAGGATTAGATATCGTAGTTATTTGTAGAGCAAGTGCAAAAGGTAAGAGTTATCAAGAATTGGAAAGTGCACTGATCCATTTGGGAAAACTTCATAATATTATAGATTCATCGGAGATGTAGAATTTGAAAAGAATATTGATAGGACTTATAAAGTTTTATAGAAAGTATTTATCCGGGCTGAAGACGACTCCAACCTGTAAGTTTTATCCAACTTGTTCACAGTATGCTTTAGAAGCAGTGGAAAAGTATGGAGTACTAAAAGGTGGGCTTCTTGCAGTGTGGAGAATTTTACGTTGTAATCCTTTTTCTAAGGGAGGTTACGATCCGGTTCCTTAGAGCAAAGAAGTAAAATTACAAATGGAGGGAAAACATGGGAATTTTGTTAACACAAAGAGATGGTTTCATTATTGGTAATATAGCGAAACTTCTCGGATTTATCATGAATGCGATTTTCGAAGTTCTTAGCAGCATAGGAATTGAAAATATCGGTTTATGTATTATTTTATTTACAGTTATTATTTATACGCTGATGCTTCCAATGACAATCAAACAGCAAAAATCATCTAAGATGATGTCTGTTATGAACCCTGAGATTCAGGCAATTCAAAAGAAGTATGCAAATAAGAGAGATCAGGTTTCTATGACAAAGATGCAGGAAGAAATGAACCTGGTTTATGAAAAATATGGTACATCTCCTACATCAGGATGTTTAGGATCAATTATCCAGCTTCCAATTTTATTTGCTTTATGGCCAGTAGTTCAGAATATTCCAGCATATGTAAATGGTTTAAAAGAAACATATATGCCATTAGTTGAAAAGATTATGGCAACAGATGGTTTCCAGACAGTAATGGAAGCAATCGGTACAACATCACCAATCAATATCAGTGCTTCACAATATGATTATTCAAAAGCAAATACAATCGTTGACGTTTTATACAAATTCCAGGATGCAACTTGGGATACATTGGCTCAGAAGTTTCCAGAATTAACAGATTTGATCTTTTCTACAGAAAAGCAAGTTTCAGGTATGAACTCTTTCTTTGGAATCAATATTGCGGAAACACCATGGACAATGTTTACAACAGCTATGGATGACTTTGCGATTGGATTAATGATCGTTGCAATTGCAATTCCTGTATTAGCAGGTGTAACACAATGGCTGAGTGCATGGATCATGCAAAAAGCTACAAATGCAAATACAAAGAATGATAATGACAATGCAATGATGCAACAAATGAACATGATGATCAAAATCATGCCATTGATGTCAGTATTTATGTGTTTCTCAATGCCTTCAGGTCTTGGCATTTACTGGATCACAAGTGCTGTTGTAAGAACAGTTCAGAACTTTGGTGTTAATAAATATCTCTCCAAGAAATCAATTGATGAGATTGTAGAAGAAAATATGGCAAAAGCTGCAAAGAAACGTGCTAATAAAAATGAAGTTGCTGCAAGTACAGTAAGTCATATGGCTCAGACAAATACAAAGAATGTAAGAAAGACAACATCTTCAAACAATGTTGATTCTTACAAGAAGAATGCAAAGCCAGGAAGTTTAGCAGCAAAATCAAACATGGTAAGTGATTTTAACAATAGAAAGAAATAGGGGTAAGTGGCATGAATAGCATTACAGTGTCAGCAAAAACAGTAAATGATGCAATTACAGAAGCTAGTATTCAGTTAGGTATCGCAAGTACAGGAATTGAATATGAAGTAATTGAAGAAGGAAGTGCTGGTTTCTTAGGAATTGGCAGAAAACAAGCAGTGATCAGAGCTTGGAAAAAAGTAGAAGAAATTAAAATCGAAGATATCAAAGAAGAAATTAAGATCAAAGATATCAGATTAGATGATGTGAAGTTAGAAAGAGCACCAAAGGCTCCTAAAAAAGAAAAGACAGAAAGACCAAAAACTGATAAATCAAAGTCAGAAAAACCTCACAAAGCAAAAGAACATAAAAAAGAAGTAAAAGAAACAAAAGCTGTTGAAGCTCCAGTGAAGGAATTTAAAACTCCAGAAGTGATTGCAAAAGAAGAAAAACTGGTTGAAGTTACAGAAGAAACAAAAGCAGCTTGTGAAACATTCTTAAAAGACGTTTTAAACACAATGGGAATGGAAGTTAAACTTACTTCAAAAATTGATGAAGATGGTGCTTTAAGCATCGAAATGGAAGGGGATAACATGGGAATCCTCATTGGAAAAAGAGGACAAACATTAGATTCACTTCAATACTTAACAAACCGTGTAGCAAACAAAATGCAGGATGGTTACGTAAGAGTAAAATTAGATACAGAAAACTATCGTCAAAGAAGAAAAGATACATTGGAAAATTTAGCAAAGAATATTGCACATAAAGTAAAAAGAACAAAGAAAGCTGTTTCTTTAGAACCAATGAATCCATATGAAAGAAGAATCATTCATTCAGCACTTCAAGGTGACAGATATGTATCTACACATAGCGAAGGTGAAGAACCTTACAGAAGAGTTGTAGTAACACTGAACAGAAAATAAAACATAGAAATCAGCACATTCGACAGAGTGTGCTGATTTTTTCTTGCCTTATAATCTGTGTTAAGTGTATAATAAAGTGTTGAAAACGATTCTCTGATAGGAGGAAGATTATGAGGAAGGATACAATTGCTGCAATTTCTACTGCAATGACCAATTCTGGGATAGGAATAGTCAGAATGAGTGGATCTGAGGCTTTGGAAATTATTCAAAAGATATATGTAGGAAAAAAAGAAAAGAATTTCTCGGAAATAAAAACACATACGATTCATTATGGTTATATTGTGGATGGCGAAGAGACGATAGATGAAGTCCTTGTGATGATCATGAAAGGTCCTCATAGTTATACAGGAGAGGATACGGTTGAAATCAACTGTCACGGTGGAGTTTATGTTGTAAAAAAAATCCTGGAAACTGTGATCAAATATGGTGCAAGACCGGCAGAACCAGGTGAATTTACAAAGCGTGCATTTTTGAATGGAAGAATGGATCTTTCACAGGCAGAGGCCGTAATTGATATCATTCATTCAAAAAATGAATATGCGTTGAAAAGTTCTGTAAGCCAGTTAAAGGGTAATGTACAAAAGAAGATCAAAGAAATCCGTGAAGAAATCATTTATCACACGGCATTTATCGAGACGGCACTGGATGACCCGGAGCATATCAGTGTAGACGGATATGGGGAAAAACTAAAAGTGACTGTGGATAAATTACTGGAAGAATTAGAGGAACTGTTGAAATCTTCGGATAATGGAAGAATCATCAAAGAAGGGATTAAGACCGTTATCGTTGGAAAACCAAATGCAGGGAAATCTTCTTTGCTTAATGTTTTAGTTGGAGAAGACCGTGCGATTGTAACAGATATCGCCGGTACAACTCGTGATGTATTAGAGGAATCCATTCAACTTCAGGGAATCAGCTTGAATATCATGGATACAGCAGGGATTCGAGATACAGATGATATCGTAGAAAAAATCGGTGTGGATAAAGCTAAAAATTATGCAAATGAAGCTGATTTGATCATTTATGTAGTGGATGCATCAAGAGAATTGGATGCAAACGATTTTGATATTATGCAGATGATTCAAGATAAAAAGGCAGTGATCCTGCTGAATAAGTCGGATCTGACTACGGTTGTGACAGAAGAAATGGTGAAAAAATACATTGAGAAACCGATTCTTCAGATTTCTGCAAAAGAAGAAAGCGGGATTAAAGAACTGGAAGAGACATTGAAAGAGATGTTTTTCCATGGGGAAATTTCGTTTAATGATGAAGTTTATATCACAAATATACGTCATAAGACAGCGATTAAAGATGCTTATGACAGTTTGGAAAAGGTAAATGTAAGTATAGAAAATAATATGCCGGAGGATTTCTATTCGATTGATCTGCTGGATGCATATGAATCGCTTGGAAGTATTACTGGTGAGACGATAGGAGAAGATTTAGTAAATGAAATATTCAGCAAATTCTGTATGGGAAAATAATGATGAATATGATGTTGTAGTTGTTGGTGCAGGACATGCGGGATGTGAAGCAGCGCTGGCGTGTGCAAGATTAGGATTAAAGACAATTGTATTTACCGTAAGTGTGGATAGTATTGCGCTTATGCCATGTAATCCTAATATCGGCGGAAGCTCAAAAGGACATCTTGTGCGTGAGTTGGATGCTCTTGGCGGAGAAATGGGAAAAGTCATTGACAAAACATTTATTCAGTCAAAGATGCTTAATAAATCAAAGGGACCTGCGGTTCACTCACTGCGTGCACAGGCTGACAAGGCAAGCTACAGCAGAACAATGAGAAAGGTACTTGAAAATCAGGAAAATCTGGAAGTAAAACAGGCAGAAGTGACTGATATTCTTGCAGAAGACGGAAAAATTACAGGAGTTCGAACATATTCAGGTGCTACGTACAAGTGTAAAGCAGTCGTTTTATGTACAGGAACTTATCTGAAAGCAAGATGTATTTATGGAGAAGTAAGCAATGCAACAGGTCCAAACGGACTTCAGGCTGCAAATTATCTTACAGATTCACTTAAAAGTCTTGGAATTAAAATGTATCGATTTAAAACAGGAACACCTGCCAGAGTCGATAAGAGATCCATTGATTTTTCAAAAATGGAAGAACAATTTGGGGATGAAAGAGTCGTTCCATTCTCATTTACAACAAATCCAGAAGATGTTCAGATTGAGCAGGCATCTTGCTGGCTGACTTATACAAATGAAAAAACACACGAAATTATCCGCAATAATCTGGATAGATCACCACTTTTTTCGGGTATGATCGAAGGAACAGGGCCACGTTACTGCCCATCCATTGAAGATAAAGTAGTAAAATTTGCAGATAAAAATAAGCATCAAGTATTTATTGAACCAGAAGGTTTGGATACAAATGAAATGTATGTTGGAGGAATGTCAAGCTCGCTTCCTGAGGATGTCCAATATGCGATGTATCGCAGCGTTCCGGGGCTTGAAAATGTAAGAATTGTTCGAAACGCATATGCGATTGAATATGATTGTATCGATGCAAGACAGCTCTATCCAACACTGGAATTTAAAAATATTGAAGGTTTGTATAGCGGCGGGCAGTTCAATGGAAGCTCAGGGTATGAAGAAGCTGCGGCACAAGGTCTGGTAGCTGGTATTAATGCTGCTTTAAAAATTTTGGACAAAGAACAGATCGTAATAGACCGATCAGAAGGCTATATTGGTGTTTTGATCGATGACTTGGTTACAAAAGAGAGTCATGAACCATATCGAATGATGACTTCCAGAGCAGAATATCGTTTATTGCTTCGTCAGGACAATGCAGATCAGCGTTTGACAAAGATTGGACATGAGATTGGTCTGATTTCAGATGAAAGATATCAATATTTATTAGATAAAGAAGAAATTATCGCATCTGAGGTAGAACGATTAGAACACACACATGTTGGTACAACGCAAGAAGTACAAAATGTATTGGAAAAATACGGAAGTACACTTTTAAATAGCGGTACAACATTGGCAGAACTGATCCGAAGACCAGAATTATCATATGAAGCATTGAAAGATATTGATAAGAATAGAAATATTTATCAACAATGTGTTGATAAGTGTGTGGATAAATATGAAAATAATGTGGATAACCAAGGAAAAATTGTGGATAAGCTGGTTCAAGAGGTGATTGAACAAATAGATATCAACATTAAGTACGATGGTTACATTAAGCGTCAACAAAAGCAGGTAGAGCAGTTTAAAAAGCTGGAAACAAAGAGAATTCCAGAAAATATCAATTATGATGAAATTAAGAGTCTGCGAATTGAGGCTGTACAAAAATTGAAATTGTATCGCCCGATTTCAATCGGACAGGCTTCTCGTATTTCAGGAGTGTCTCCAGCGGATATTTCTGTACTGCTTGTATATTTGGAACAATGGAGAGGTATGTAATGAGTCAGATATTTGATAACAAATTGAATGAACTTGGTATTACCTTAAATGAGACACAGAAAAAGCAGTTTGATCAGTTTTATGAGCTTCTTGTAGAATGGAATAAAGTTATGAATCTGACTGGTATTACAGAATATGAAGAAGTAAATGAAAAGCATTTTGTGGATAGTGTTTCTATTGTAAAATCAGTAGATATGAATCAGGTTGAAAGTGTGATAGATGTCGGCACAGGCGCAGGTTTTCCAGGGATTCCTTTGAAAATTGTTTTTCCACATTTGAAAGTAGTTTTACTTGATTCTTTAAACAAAAGAATTAATTTCTTAAACACAGTAATTGATGAATTAGGTTTAGAAAATATTTCTACGATTCATGGAAGAGCGGAAGATTTTGCGAAGAAACCAGAGTATAGAGAACAATTTGATTTGTGTGTATCCAGAGCGGTAGCAAATCTTGCAACACTTTCTGAATATTGTATTCCGTATGTCAAAAAGGATGGAATGTTTGTACCTTACAAATCGGGAGAAATTGATGAAGAATTAGAACAGTCAAAGAAAGCAGTACATGTTTTGGGTGGGAAGATTCAAGATGTAGTCAAATTCCAATTGCCAGGTACAGAAATTGGAAGATCTTTTGTAAAAATAAGAAAAATACAGAATACAGCAAAAAAATATCCTAGAAAAGCAGGATTGCCAAGTAAAGAACCTATTAGTTAAATAAAAAGGAAATGTTTCACGTGAAACATTTCCTTTTTTGAGATTATAATAAATCAATGATTTCTAACATATCTTCCACTATATATGTTTCTTTACCAGTTGGTGTTACATAGCTGTTTTGAGGTAAATATAATATCGTTTTAATACCAGCATTACATCCACATTCTATATCTAATTTCCTATCACCTATATAATAAGTAGATTCTCTGTTTAAATCATACTTTTTAATAAGATAGTTTACGGCTTCTGGATTAGGCTTTCTTGCAAATCTATTTTCAATCGTAAGGATTTCCTTGAAATATTTTCGCATATCCAGATTGTCTAAAATAGAATATGTTACTCTACCTTTATGAGTATAAATATAGTTAGAAATATTGGCACTTATTGTATAATCTAAAAGTTTGCAGATATTTTTTATGGGTTTGATTTCAAAACGTCTATCAAAATTTAGTTTTTGAGTACGAGCATATATCATATCTATAGGTAAATCATATTTTTCAGAAATAGTATCAAGAAATGAACCGACAGATCCTTTCTTTACAGATTCTAAAATGTATTCCTTATCAATAAATATGTTGTATTCAGCAATAGCATCATATAGACTAGAAACAATTGTTTCATAAGAATCTATTAGAGTACCATCTAAGTCCCAAAGTAAAGCTATTTTATTCATACTAAATCACCATTATAAAATGTTTCACGTGAAACATTCTATCCCTGTAATCCTCTTGATTGTCTGTCCATGTCTTCGATTACAATATCATAGATTTCTCCAAGAGAAGCACAATACTCTAAAACTTTCCATGGTTCATTTGTATGAAAATGAATTTTGATCAGTTCTTCATCTCCGACAGCTAAAAGACAATCACCTTTTAAATTTTCTGTAAAGTATTCACTGATTACATCTTCGTCCAGATCAGTTCCTTCAATCAATAATTGTGTATCATATTTGAATTCAAGCATATTACAATTCCTCCTTTAAAATATGTTTTATTATAGCACAAATATTAATTAACATCTATAACAGCGAATAGATAAGTATTTATTGTAAAAATTAATAAAAAAAGTAATGTTTCACGTGAAACATTGTGTAGATTATAATTACAAAAAGTGATATAATCTACACGTAAGCAATGAGCAGTGCAAAAAGAATAAAAGACACATACTGAATGCTTGCATATAAGTATGTGTCTTTTGTTCTTTTTATAGGACCAAGTTTGGTGTTTGACACTGCAAATGGAAATGTATAAGTAAAAGGGGTAATTTTAGATGGGAAGAATTATAGCCGTTGCCAACCAAAAGGGTGGCGTAGGAAAAACAACTACATCTATTAATTTATCGTCGTGTTTGGCAACTTTGGGTAAAAAGGTTTTATCCATTGATATGGATCCACAGGGAAATATGACGAGCGGTCTGGGAATTGACAAAAACGGAGTGGAGTATACCGTTTATGATTTGATTCTTGGTGAAGTTGGCATTGATGAAGTGATTTGTAAAGATGCCTTAGAAAATTTGGATGTTATGCCATCCAATATTGATCTGTCTGCCGCTGAAATTGAATTGATCGGTGTAGAAAATAAAGAATTTATTGTTCACAATGAAGTAGAAAAAGTAAGAGATAATTATGATTATATTATTATTGACTGCCCTCCTTCATTAAATACTTTGACAATTAATGCAATGACAACAGCGGATACAGTTCTGGTTCCTATTCAATGTGAATATTATGCATTGGAAGGATTAAGTCAGTTAATACATACAATTGAACTGGTAAAGGAACGTTTGAATCCAAACTTAGAAATGGAAGGCGTTGTATTTACTATGTATGATGCAAGAACTAATTTGTCATTACAAGTAGTTGAAAACGTAAAAGACAATTTAAATCAAACAATTTATAAGACAATTATTCCAAGAAATATACGTCTTGCTGAAGCTCCAAGCCATGGATTGCCAATCAATTTATATGATCCAAAATCCACAGGTGCAGAAAGTTACATGTTGTTAGCAGAAGAGGTAATTAATAAAGGAGAAGAATAATGACAGTGAAACGTGGTGGATTGGGAAAAGGACTGGACAGTCTGATTCCACAAGGGAAAAATATACAATCTTCGGAAAAAACTGTTTTGAAGAATCGAACTGAAAAAACAGAGCAAAAGCCAGAAGTGATTGAAAAAGTTGTGGAAAAAATTGTCGAAAAAGTGGTACAATCAGAACAAATGGTGAAGCTTAGTAAAATTGAACCAAATAGAGAACAGCCTAGAAAGAATTTTGAAGAAGATTCATTGTTGGAACTGGCGGATTCTATTAAACAATTTGGTGTTATCCAACCTTTGATTGTACAGAAAAAAGATGATTATTATGAAATAATAGCAGGAGAAAGACGCTGGCGAGCGGCAAAACTGGCCGGAATTAAGGAAGTGCCTGTTATTATAAAAGAATATACAAAACAAGAAGCAGTAGAGATTGCTCTGATTGAAAATATTCAAAGAGAAAATTTAAATCCGATTGAAGAAGCGCATGCATACAAACGTCTTTTAACAGAATTTTCATTAAAACAGGATGAAGTGGCAGAGCGCGTATCGAAAAGCAGAACTGCTGTTACAAACTCCATGAGATTATTGAAATTGAATGAAAAAGTACAGCAGATGGTTGTGGATGAGATGATTTCAACAGGGCATGCCAGAGCACTACTTGCAATTGAAGATCAAGAGGAGCAAGTAGCACTTGCAACTAAGATTTTTGATGAAAAACTGAGTGTGCGTGAAACAGAAAATTTAATTCGTCTGTTGAAAAATCCAAAACAGAAAAAAGAAAAGAAAGAAATTGAAAATTCTTTCGTATATAAGGATTTGGAAGAGAAAATCAAATCCGTAATGGGGACAAAGGTTAGTATTAATCAGAAAGCAAAAGGCAAGGGGAAAATTGAAATTGAATATTATTCAGATAAAGAATTGGAACGTATATTCGATTTGATAATGTCTGTTGCGAATCATTAGAAAATAGAAGGGGTAATATAAATGGAAAGTAAGATTTTACAGGCAATCGGAATTGATCCAGCAATAATTTTGATTGTAATGTTGATACTAATTGTAGTATTATTTTGTATGGTAATTAGTGTTAATCTGAAGTATGGGCGATTAAAATCAAGTTATTCATCGTTTATGAGAGGAAAAGATGGAAAAAATCTAGAAGAAAGCATCTTTGAAAAATTTGACGAATTAGATGAGATTGCTCAGGTATCACTGAAAAACAGACAGGATATCAAAAAAATCAGAGAAGACATTTTAGGAGATTTCCAAAAAGTTGGTATTTTAAGATATGATGCATTTAATGAAATGGGTGGAAACTTAAGTTTTGCATTGACTTTATTAGATGGAAACAACAGCGGATTTATTCTGAATTCTATGCATAGTAGAGAAGGCTGCTACAATTATATTAAAGAGATTGTAAAAGGTGAAAGTTATATCGAGCTTTCAGAAGAAGAAGCAGAATCATTAGAGAGAGCAATTTTCCAGGAAACTTTGGGTATTGATTTAAAGAATATGAAATAAATTATGAGGAGGATATATCATGTTAGATATTAGATTTTTGAGAGAAAATCCAGAAGTAGTAAAACAAAATATTAGAAACAAATTCCAGGACAACAAATTACCATTAGTAGATGAGGTAATCGCACTTGATATCAGAAACAGAGAGATCAAGATGGAAGTAGAAGGACTTCGTGCAGAAAAGAATAAAATTTCAAAACAGATCGGTGCTTGCATGGCTCAAGGTAAGAGAGAAGAAGCAGAAGAGTTCAAAAGACAAGTAGCTGCAAATGCACAGAGAGTAGAAGACCTTTCTAAAGAAGAAAAAGAAGTAGAAGAAAAAATTAAAAAAATCATGATGACAATTCCAAATATCATCGACCCATCAGTTCCAATCGGAAAAGATGACAGTGAAAACGTTGAAGTAGAAAGATTTGGTGAACCAGTTGTTCCTGATTTCGAGATTCCATATCATACAGAAATCATGGCAAAATTCAATGGTATTGATTTAGATGCTGCCGGAAGAGTTGCTGGTAACGGTTTCTACTACTTAATGGGAGATATCGCAAGATTACATTCAGCAATGACAGCATATGCTCGTGATTTTATGATCGATAAAGGATTTACTTATTGTATTCCACCTTTCATGATCAGAAGCAACGTTGTTACAGGTGTTATGAGTTTTGCTGAAATGGAAAACATGATGTACAAGATCGAAGGTGAAGACTTATACTTGATCGGTACAAGTGAACACTCTATGATCGGTAAATTTATCGACACATTAAATGATGAAGAAACACTTCCACAGACATTGACATCATACTCACCATGTTTCCGTAAAGAAAAAGGTGCACATGGTATTGAAGAACGTGGTGTATATCGTATTCACCAGTTTGAAAAACAAGAAATGATCGTTGTTTGTAAACCAGAAGAAAGTATGGACTGGTACGAAAAAATGTGGAGATATACAGTAGAATTATTCCGTTCTATGGATATTCCAGTTCGTCAGTTAGAATGCTGCTCAGGTGACTTAGCTGACTTAAAAGTAAAATCATGTGACGTAGAAGCATGGTCTCCAAGACAGAAAAAATACTTCGAAGTTGGCAGCTGCTCTAACTTAGGTGATGCTCAGGCAAGAAGACTTGGTATCCGTGTAAAAGGTGCTGACGGCAAGAAATATTTTGCTCATACATTAAATAATACAGTAGTTGCACCACCTCGTATGTTGATCGCTTTCTTAGAAAACAATTTACAGGCAGATGGTTCAATCAGAATCCCAGAAGTATTAAGACCATACATGGGTGGAAAAACAGAAATCAGATAATCTGTTTCAAATAATCAAGAGGTTCTAGAAATAGAACCTCAGATATGCCTTCATAGTTAAATGGATATAACAAGCCCCTCCTAAGGGCTAGTTGCAGGTTCGATTCCTGCTGGAGGCGTTTTTAGAGGAAAATAGTTAGACTTTATCCGAAGAAAGGGTAAAGTCTTTTTTTGTAAAATTATATTGAAGAAAAAGAAGAAGTGACCTTGTTAGATGACGAAATTAGGTATAAAATAAGAGTATATGAAGAACATCATTTCAGCAGATGTTGCTGAAAAAATCTAAAGAAGAAGAGAGGATTAAAAATGGCTAAAGAAATAGTAGCAATGCTTTTAGCAGGCGGACAAGGGTCAAGACTTTACGCGCTTACTCAAAATCTGGCAAAACCAGCGGTTCCATTTGGTGGAAAATATCGTATCATTGACTTTCCATTATCAAACTGTGTGAACTCGGGAATTGATACAGTAGGTATCCTTACACAGTATCAGCCAATCGTACTGAACGAATATATTGGAAATGGACAGCCATGGGATCTTGACCGTTTATATGGTGGTGTTCATGTTCTTCCACCATATCAGAAAGCAACAGGTTCTGACTGGTTCAAAGGAACTGCAAATGCGATTTACCAACACATTTCATTCATTGATCGTTATGAACCAGAATACGTAATCATTCTTTCAGGAGACCAGATCTGTAAACAGGACTACAGCGAATTCCTTGCATTTGCAAAAGAAAAAAATGCAGATTTCAGCGTAGCTGTTATGGAAGTTCCATGGGAAGAAGCATCTCGTTTCGGATTAATGGTAACAGATGAAAATGCTAAGATTACAGAGTTCCAGGAAAAACCAAAGAATCCAAAATCAAACTTAGCATCTATGGGTAACTACATTTTCAAATGGGAAGTATTAAGACAATACCTCATTGAAGATGAAGCTGATCCAGAATCAGAAAATGACTTTGGTAAAAACATTATTCCAAATCTCTTAAAAGACGGAAAAGATATGTATGCATTCCGTTTTGATGGATACTGGAAAGACGTAGGAACAATTCCTTCACTTTGGGAAGCTAATATGGAAGTATTAGATCCAGAACACAGTGGTATTGACTTGTTTGATGAAAACTGGAAGATCTATAGCCGTAACAGTGGTATGACAGGTCACAAGATCGGAGCAAATGCAGTTGTAGAAGATTCTATGATTACAGATGGATGCCGTGTAGATGGTACAGTTAAGAAATCAATTCTTTACGCAGGTGTAAAAGTAGAAGACGGTGCAGTTGTAGAAGAAGCTGTTGTAATGGGCGGTTCTGTAATCAAAGCAGGCGCAGTTGTAAAACATTGTATTATTGGCGAAAATGCTGTGATCGGAGAAAATACAGTAGTTGGTGACTCAACAGGTGTTGCAACAGTAGGACCTGGTGTAGTTGTTGGTGATAATGCAAAAATCGGACCAAACGCAATGGTTAAAAATAATGTAGAAGGCGGTGAAGTGGTATGTTAAATAATAATACAAGTGCATTGGGAATCATTTTCCCAAATACTTATGATGCAATTATTCCAGAATTAACAAACGTACGACTTATGGCATCTATTCCTTTTGCAAGTCGTTATCGTTTGGTTGATTTTATGTTATCAAGCATGGCAGGCAGCGATGTAACTAACATTTCTCTTTTGGTAAATAAAAATTATTTTTCACTGATGGATCATCTTGGGTCAGGACGTGAATGGGACCTTGTACGTAAGAACGGCGGATTACATCTGTTTCCTCCAAACGTAGAAAGAACATCAACTGTATACACAGGCCGTGTATCAGCAATCGCTGGTATTCTTGATTATCTTCGCGGACAAAAAGAAAAATATGTTGTAATGGCAGATACAAATATTGCTGCTAACATTGATTTCAAAGCAATGATCCAGGCTCATATCGAGACAGGTGCAGACGTAACTTGTGCATATAATGAACAGGAAATTCCTGCCGGATACATCAATATGAGAAATGAACAGGGATTCTACTATACATATGCAATCGAAAACGGACGCATTATGGGTATTAAGGTAAACTCTAAAAAAGAAGGTGTTCAGAACCTTGGCATGAATGTATTCGTAGTAGAACGTGAACTTTTGATTGACCTTATTAATACAGCATTTGTACGTGGACTTAGATATTGGGAAAGAGATGTACTTCTGAACCAACTTGACAAATTAAATGTACAGGCATACAAGATCGAAGGATATGTTGCTCGTATTGCAGGTGTGAAGAGTTACTTTGATGAAAATATGAAACTTCTTGATGATGCAAATCTGGATGCATTATTCAGTGGAAATGCAATCAATACAAAGATTCGTGACGACAACCCAACAAGATACATTGCAGGTGCAAAAGTTGTAAATACAATGGCAGCGGATGGTTGTGTGATCGAAGGTGAAGTAGAAAACAGTGTTCTTTTCAGAGGTGTTAAAGTTGGAAAAGGTGCAAAAGTTAAGAATTGTATCTTAATGCAGGATACAGTGATTGAAGAAGGCACAAACGTTGAAAACTTAATCACAGATAAAGAAGTAACTGTAACAGCTGGAAAAGAAGTAAAAGGTACAGATATTTATCCTGTATATATCGCAAAACGTCATACAGTATAATTAGATATAGTGAAATATATGTAATTTAGCAAGTAGGATTGTATTCTGGTATTAAGATACCAGGATACAGTCCTTATTTTTTTTATAGAAAAATTTTGTACGGTTATTGGAGAGGAATATATAGATTTGTGATAAAATAAACTAAAAAGGCAGTAAAAAATATTAGTTAATAGAAGGGATAAAATGAACAGAAAAAAATATAACAGGATTTTTACAATCGTAGTAGATTCATTAGGTGTAGGTGCATTAAATGATGCGTCTGCCTATGGAGATGAAGGAACAGATACGCTGGGACATATTTCTCAGAACGTAGAGGAATTTCATATTCCAAATCTACAGAAACTTGGAATGGCAAATTTGCATGAGTTAAAACAAGTAGCTCCGGTGGCAAAACCAATGGGTTATTATACAAAGCTCAATGAAGCAAGTACAGGGAAAGATACAATGACCGGACATTGGGAAATGATGGGGCTGCATATTACAAAGCCGTTCCAGACATTTACAGAAAATGGTTTTCCGAAAGAATTGATTGATGAATTATCTGAGAAAACGGGTCGTGTGATCATTGGAAATAAGAGCGCCAGTGGGACAGAGATTTTAGAGGAACTGGCAGAAGAAGAAATTGCGACAGGCCATATGATCGTTTATACGTCGGCAGACTCTGTACTTCAAATTTGTGGGAATGAAGAAACGTTTGGGCTGGAAGAATTGTATCGTTGTTGCGAGATCGCCAGAGAGATTACGATGAAAGATGAGTGGAAGGTCGGACGTGTAATTGCAAGACCTTATGTTGGAAAGAAAAAAGGAGAATTTAAAAGAACAAGCAATCGTCATGATTATGCGTTGAAACCATACGGAAGAACAGCATTGGATGCGCTAAAAGATGCGGGATATGATGTGATCTCTGTAGGAAAGATTTCGGATATTTTTGATGGGGAAGGAATTACAGAATCTAATAAATCAAAGAGTTCAGTGCATGGAATGGAACAGACGATTGAGATTGCAAAAAGAGAGTTCCAGGGACTTTGTTTTGTAAATTTAGTGGATTTTGATGCATTGTGGGGACATCGCCGTAATGTAATCGGTTATGCAAAAGAATTGGAAAAATTTGATGAGAAACTGGGAGAATTATTAGATTTGATAAAAGAAGACGATTTATTGATCATTACAGCAGATCATGGAAATGACCCTACCCATACAGGAACAGATCATACAAGAGAAAAAGTTCCATTTCTTGCATATTCACCGTCTATGACGGGAAATGGAAAATTAGAAGAAATGCAGACATTTGCAGTGATCGGGGCTACCATTGCAGACAATTTTGGTGTAGAAATGCCGGAAAATACGATTGGAAGTTCCATTCTTGATAAGTTGGTGTAAAAAGATGACAAATGCAGAATTAATTCTAGAAGCAAAAAAAGCCAGAGAGCGTGCATATGCGCCATACTCACATCACAGTGTAGGTGCTGCTCTTGTAACAAAGAGCGGAAAAATCTATCATGGATGCAATATTGAAAACGCCGCATATGGACCGACAAACTGTGCAGAAAGAACAGCTTTTTTCAAAGCTATATATGATGGAGAAAGAGAATTTACTAAAATTGCTATTGTAGGTGGAATAGAAGGAACCGATGGAAATGCTGCATGTGCTCCATGTGGTGTCTGTCGTCAGGTGATGATGGAATTCTGTAATCCAGAAACGTTCAAAATTGTGTTAGCAGACGGAGAAGACAAACAGGTAGAGTATACCTTGAAAGAATTGCTTCCCCTTGGTTTTGGTCCTGATAATCTTAGCTTGCTGTAAATCAAAAAGCACATATCAGTTTTTGATATGTGTTTTTTTGGAAAATAATCAGATGTTTTGGATTATTTTTGCTTTTTATTTTATTTACTGCAAAATAGAGAAAAATCTGTTTGGAATATTCCTGCTTTGTGATATAATATAAATTAGTCAAATGAGTTACACTAAATAAGGAGGAATTTTTTATGCCAATGCAAATGGGTTTCCGTTGGTACGGTGAAGGTAACGATAAAATCAGCCTTTCTGATATCAAACAAATCCCTGGCGTAACTAGCATTGTTTGGGCACTCCACAACAAAATGCCTGGTGAAGTTTGGGAAGTAGAAGAAATTGCTGAAGTTCAAAAGCAATTAGAACCATACGGATTCAATATGGACGTTGTTGAATCTGTTAATGTGCATGATGACATCAAGATTGGTCTGCCAACTCGTGATAAATATATCGAGAACTATATTCAGACAATCAAAAACTTATCAAAATTTGGAGTTAAAGTTATCTGCTATAACTTTATGCCAATTTTTGACTGGACACGTACAGATCTTTTCCACCCAGTAGGAGATGGATCTACAGCTCTTTACTATGAAGCAAGTCGTATTCACGATGATCCAAAGGAAATGGCTGATTATATTTTAAATAACTTAGGCGGAATGACATTCCCAGGTTGGGAACCAGAACGTATGGCTAAGTTAGATGAATTATTCGCAGCTTATGCACCTGTAACAAAAGAAAAATTATGGGAAAACTTAAAGTACTTCTTAGAAGCACTTATGCCAACATGTCGTGAATGTGACATCAAGATGGCTATCCACATGGATGATCCACCGTGGGATATCTTTGGTTTACCACGTTTATTAACAAGTGCTGAAAATATCGATCGTTTCTTATCTATGGTTGATGATGAATACAACTGCTTAACATTATGTTCAGGAAGCTTAAATGCTGATGCTAACAATGATGTTGCAGCTATCGTTCGCAAACACTGCGACCGTATCGCATTTGCTCATATCCGTAACGTAAAACATTTCGAAAACGGAGACTTCTCTGAAGCAAGCCACCGTGACTGTGATGGTGACACACGTATTCTTGATATCTTAAAAGCATACCATGATTGTGGTTATGAAGGATATATCCGTCCTGACCATGGCCGTCATTTATGGGATGAAGGTCCAGGAAAAGTTCGTCCAGGATACGGTTTATATGACCGTGCTTTAGGTATCATGTACATGTTAGGTGTATGGGATATGTTAGACAAGCTGGAAGGTAAATAAGATTACTGATTAAAACGAGTCTGAAAAAGGCTCGTTTTTTTATGTGCATTTTGTTCTTGAAAAAATCAGTAGATTTTAAAGAAAAATTATTGTAATATGAAACAATAAAAAACAAAGGTGGCACAGCTATGGAAAAATATCAGTATTTGAAAGAAGAATATTTGAAATATCATAATAAAGCGGATGCGATAAAGAGTGGAATGAATCATTTCGGAATGCCAATGAAAGAAGCGAAAGAAATCGTGGATACTATCGCAGATGAAATTTACGAAGAAGAAAAAAATCGTGAAAAAGAACAAGTTCTGTTGAATCAGGATCAGTCTTTCAATGAGCAATACAAATTTTCTTTGATCGTATATTTCTGGCACAAATTATTGTACCAGCTTATTATTGGATTTTTTCTTACAAAAAGTATCTTTGTATGCAAAGATTACGGAATCACGGTGGAATATCCAATTATAGTATTTGCTTGGTGTATTTTGGAGTTGGTATATATTTTGCATGTTCTGACTGATTTGGCCACTCATTCTACTATTTCGTTTTCTGTGGAACCGGGAAGAATGGAATACAGCTATAAGAAACCTAGATTCGATAAATCGCAAAAGTATCATAAAAGAAACAGAAGGTTTTATCTGGATTATGAGATTCAGACAATTGAGAGGGTTGAAGAGTATTTTAATTCCTTTGTAATCTATGGGACAATTATAAAAGGAAAAAGCACCAATAGACGAGCAACCGATTATGGAAAAACGGATAGTTGTCGTTTGAAGAAAATAAAAGTACCAAAATATTTTCATAACAATAAAAAACTGATAGAAACACTAAAAAAATAACGAGCCTTTATGACTCGTTATTTTTTTTAGGAAGAGAAGCTTCTCCTTTTTTTATAAATATAATACCTATGATTAAAAAGGATAGATTGATCATTCCTAAAACAAGTTCAGCTCCGAAGCTGCACCCTTCAAGGATACCGTAAGTGTTGAATACATTTTGCAGTGTAAATGTATTTGTCTGAAAGAAATATTGAAGAGATATGTATGGAATTACGCCATACACGGCAAAAGCTGAAAGGTCGCATATACCATGCCAGAAGATCATAGGCAGGATACTTCTTGTGTATATGGTTAGACCGGCTGCAAATAATCCGAAACAAAAAGTATAATACACTTGGTATAGATTATTCGAAAAGTATTCCCATGAAAGGCTTCCGGTTTGCAGAAAATATCGAACACTCCAGTTCAGATGAACGCAAGCGAATAGAAGGGAACTGGCAATCGCTGCTTTTAGATAAGCATGTTTTTTATCCTGCCATTTTTCACAAAGTAATGGGAGAAGTACACCTCGCATGGCGGATTCTTCCATAAGACCAATACTAAAAGAAGCCAATACAATTGCAAATAGGACTCCCCATTGTACTTTGAAAAGAATAGGATTAACCAGGGTAAGAGGTAACAAATTAGGAATACAAAACAGAATGAGAATCGTTCCGAGTGCAAATCCGAAGGAAATCCTTTTTTTATTAGATTTTTTTACATATCCCCATTTTACCATTAAAGTTAGCGGTAGGATTGAAATGAGACATTTGCATACTGCTTCTGCAAGATAGATCGTAATCAGATTTTGAGAAAATATATTCTGAACGAAACCTGTAATAAGATTACTGAGCAGTGCCACAATGACTACCGCAATCACAAATAAAAAAGTATGTTTTTTAAAAAAATTTTTCATGTTACTGACCTCCTGTTGTATACATTTTATTTAAAATAAAACACTTGAAAAGAGCATTTTTTTGAAACATACAATTTTGAAGTTTAAATGTCAAAAATATTATTTTTTTCTTAGGAAGAATTATCCAGCCTATAGAAGGAATGGGAGGTATGGTATAATCATATTAGAAAAAACAGGAGGAAAATGGTATGCGAGAACTATATCAGGAAGCGAAAGCGATCATCACAGAAGTGAAAAAAGCAGTTGTCGGTAAGGACGAAGTGATTGAAAAGATTATGATGGCAATCATTGCAAATGGACATATTTTAATAGAAGATATTCCGGGAGTTGGAAAGACGACGATGGCATTGTCATTTTCGAAAGCGATGGGGATTACGGAAAAAAGAGTTCAATTTACTCCAGATGTTATGCCTGCGGATTTGACAGGATTTAATGTTTATAAAAAAGAGACTGGAGAGTTTGTATATCAGCCTGGAGCAGTCATCTGTAATCTGTTTTTGGCGGATGAGATCAACAGAACTTCTCCAAAGACGCAGTCAGCTTTGTTGGAAGTTATGGAAGAACGTCAGGTGACGGTGGACGGGACAACCTGGAAAACGGGAGAACCATTTATCGTCATTGCAACGGAAAATCCGGAAGGTTCAGCAGGCACACAATTGCTTCCAGAATCACAGTTAGACAGATTCATGATCTGTATTCGTATGGGATATCCAACTGTGGCGGAAGAGGTTGAGATCCTGAAAAGAAGACAAAATGGAAGTCCGGTAGAAGTAGTACAAAATGTGACAAATGCGAAACATATTTTAATGATGCAGAATGCGGTTTCAGAAGTTTTTGTGCATGATGTGGTTTTTGAATATATTGCAAATCTGGCAAAAGAGACAAGAGAACATAATATGCTTGCATCTGGGATCAGTCCTCGAGGAACGGTTGCACTTGCTGCAATGAGTCGTGCTGCGGCATGGTTGAGCGGAAGAAGTTATGTGATTCCGGATGATGTGAAAAATGTGTTTGTCAGCACGGCAGCACATAGAGTCAGTTTAAATACCAAGGCAAAAGTGGGACATGTTCAGGTGGAAGCAGTTTTAAAACAGATATTGGATCAAGTAAAAGTGCCGAGCATAAGAGGGTGAAAAGATGAAACAGATCATAGGATATCTGGCAGTCTTTCTGCTTACATTGTATTGCTTCTTTATATATGAAGATGAAATTATAACAGTTATGCTGATCATAGAAGCTGCGTATCTTTTGATTTCATTTTTATGGCTGGAATATTTCGGTAGAAAAATCGATATCAGCATGAATGCATTGATTCCGATTGCAGAAAAGAATCAGAAAATACCGGTGACGATTGTGGTCCGTAATCGTTCAAAATTGATGAAAGCACATGTAAAAGTTTTCATTCAGGCAGAGAATTTGTTTACTGGAGAGATGAAAAAAATCAAAAAGTCCGGGACGGTAGCCGCAAATAAAACAGAAACTTTTACGATAGAACTGACCGCAAATCATTGTGGAAATATTGTGATTTCTTTGAAAAATTATTGGATATACGATTTGCTTTATATATGGAATAGAAAGAAAAAGAGCAGAGAAGTGCAGTATGTGGGGATTTTACCGGAATGTCATCTGATTCCGGTGGAAATCACACGAAAAACCAGAGAATTTATTGCAGAGTCGGATGAGTATTTTGACAGAGAGAATGGAGATGATCCATCCGAAGTCTATCAGATCAGAGAATATCGGGATATGGACTCACTTCGTGATGTACATTGGAAAATGTCTGCAAAGGCAGAGGAACTGCTTGTGAAAGAGCATGGAAAGCCAAAGGGATGTGTGGTATTGATCTGGCTGAACCTGAAGGCTGATACAAAGAAAAACAAGGTGATTTCAACAGTGATCCTGGAAATGGTCGCTTCTTTGTCTATGTCACTTTTGGAAGCAGAGTGTGTTCATATGGTTGCATGGTATGAGAAAGAAAATAAAAAGATACAGAAAAAGAGAATAAGTAAAGAGGAACATGTATATGAACTTTTAAATCGGCTTCTTTATACAAGAATGTATTTTGATGAGATACAGGAGCAATTTGAGGAAGCATTTAAAGGTGTCGCTTTTAGCAGTGTTGTTGAGATCAAGACAGATGGAGATGTGATTGTGAATCAAGAAGAAAAGATGAAATTGTCGCTGGAAGAAGGAAAAAATAATTGGGATGATTTCTATTTTTCATTGTAAAAATGTGAGGAGAGAGAATGTCAGGATTTGATGTAGAAATCAGAGAAGAGAAGAAAACATGGAAAATGGCATTGATGTGGGGCGCAGTGGTATATGCAGTGCTGGCTGCAATCTTTTTCGCATATTTTTCTGTGTTTGAAGTGGAGATTGTGTGGAAGTATGTGTTGCTTGTCCTTGGAGTAGCAATCCCGGTTCCGATGCTGCTTTTATGGAATCAAAAGTATCGAGTCAGAAAAGTGGTCGGAGCAGTGCTCGTTCTGGGAGGAGGCGCATTTCTTTTATATGAAAAACTGTATGCCGGATTTGCACCCTTTGTGAATCAGTACATTATCTTATATAACAAATATTATATCGGAACTGTGACAACGATGATTGCAAATCGGGATGAATCTGCCAAATTGCTGGTGCTGTGGCTGGTTGGAACGATATTTTCGACGATACTTTTATATGTGTTGGTGAAAAAGAAAGGTCTGATTTTGGCGGTTGCGGTGATTCTGGCACCTGTGATTCTTTCGGCGATTGTTGGAAAGATGCCGATTACGCTGAGCTGCTGGGGACTTATGGCTGCCGCCTGCAGTTATATTGTTGTCTATCATCATAGAGAAACGTATTTGCCATATAGAGAGTGGTCAGGTGCAGCTCTGATACTAGCTGTCTTATTTGTAATCTCGAGCGTGATTCAGCCGATGATCACAGATTATAAGAATACGCATATCGAAGAATATAAGGCAGTAAAAGAAAATATCACGAAGAATCAAAATGTGAATCTGGATCAATTGATGGAATCTGTTTCTAAGATTGGAAGCAGTAGCAGCAACTTTGGAGGCGGAGGTATTTCAAAAGGAAATTTAAAAGGGGTTACTTCATTTAATCCGACGGGTGAGACTGCGATGGAGATCGTTCTGACCGAAAGACCATCTCAGACTGTTTACCTGAAAGCGTTTGTTGGTTCCGAATATACAGGAGAAAGCTGGGATGAAATCAGTTCGTTTGAATTTGCAGATATGATCTCGCCGATTGGAGGAGCAGCAAAGAGAAGAGCGTTAATGAATGAGCCTTTTCGAAGGATCAATGAGGGAACATCAGATTATACTGTGAATCATATGAAACTCAGTCTGGTCAATGCTTCTTCAGAGTTTGCATATACGCCTTACTATACGCAGATTACAGATGATTATGATGTACATTTAGATTCTTATGTGAAAGGCGGATGGGCAAAAGAAAGGGAATATGATTATTATACAGATACTCCATTAGAGTTTTTGTATGGAAGTAGCCGGCTTTATTCGGCATACCAGGTGGATACTACTCTGCTGGCAGATGCATCGAGTCTTTGGTCACAATATCAGGAGTTTGTCAAGGAGACCTATGTGGGTAATTATCCAGAGCTGGAGCAGTTACAGGAACTTTGTGAAGGATTGGATTCTTCTTCTGTATCCGCACTTAGTTCTGAAATGTTTGAAATGTTTGAGATTTCATTCCGATATACCAGAAATCCCAGGGAGATGCCAGAGGATGCGGACTTTGCAGAAGGTTTTTTATTCCAGAGAAGAGAAGGGTTTTGTGTTCATTTTGCGACTGCGGCAACTTTAATCTATCAGATTTCAGGGGTTCCGGCGCGGTATGTGGAAGGGTATGCGATCAGTGCAGATCAGTTTCAGAGAGATTCGGATGGAACATACAGAGCTGTCGTGACGGATGAAAATGCCCATGCATGGTGTGAGGTATTTAACGAAGAACTTGGATGGATGCCAAAAGAATTTACACGTTCCTATAATGGGGATGTGGATATGACTGTGGAAATTATGGAGGATAATCCTGTAGAAAATGTGGATAATCCATCAGAAAATACGCCAGAAGTGGATAACTCAGAGGAACCAGAAGAGGATCTGCAAAATCAGGAGAGTACAGATTCGGAAAATGAGAACCCAAAAGAGAATGATCTGGTGATTCTTCCAGGGGATGGTTCGGATGGAAAGAGTTCCGGAATTGGAAAAGCAGTCAAAGAATTTCTGATCAAAGGTGTGAAGGTGGCTTGTGGAATTTGGATTCTATTCTTCCTTTGGATCATGCAGTATAAGATACGCAGAGGAAAGAAGCTAAAAAAATTCCGACAGAAAGATACCAACAGAGGAATCTTAGAAATCTACCATGAAATATATGAACTCTGCATCTTTGCAGGGGTGAAGATTTCTGGGAAATCTGAAAAAGAAGAGATACAAAAGATGTCCGAGATGTTTTCTGTGATTTTGGAAGAAGAATGGAACTGGATTTATGATATTGCCGAGCAAGCAGCATTTTCTGGGAAAGTTTTTTCCGCAGGAGAACAGAAAAAGATGTATCGTTTTTATCAGAGATTGAGAAGAGATATTTTAAAGAATCTGAACTGGAGAAAGAAAATCTGGTTTTTATATGGAAAAGTAATGTAATGAAAAAGGAATGCCGTGTGAAGTCCAGCATTCCTTTTTCGTATACGAGGAAAAAAAGCTATTCATAAATACCGTTAATTACTACTTCAAATACTGCATCCTGTCCATTCAACTCTTCTTTACCGTAGTCTTCTGGAAATGTAACGTTCACTTCTACTGTGTCACCAGGATGAGCACCAATCAATTGTTCTTCAAAGTCATCGATATAACTGCCTGATCCGATCACCAGATCTGTGCCAGCGCCATTGGTATTGCCGCCGCTGAATTCAACTCCGTCGATTGTACCTACAAAGTCGATATTTACAGTATCACCATCTTCGATTGTCAGAGAAGAATCTGTCAAATATGAAGTGGTATCTGTATCAGTGTCACTGGTAGACTCTGTATTTGTAGAATCGGAATTGTCTGTATCTGTATCAGTTGAAGAAAATGGATCTATGACTAAAATTCCAACAAAAATAACAAAAAGAATAATAGGAAGTCCTATTTTTAAAAATTTGTCAATGATCCTTTTTTGTGATTGTTTTTTACGTTCTTTTGCGCGACGTTCCTGCGCCATTTTTTGATTTTCTCGCTTCATGGTAAATCGTACTCCTTCATTGCTTCTGCTAAAAGGATAACAGAAAATTGTGCATTTTCTGTGATAAAAATATGAAAAAAATTTAGAATGTTAAGTTTTAAATTTAAACGATAAAATTTATTTCTTCGCTTGATTTCTCAAAAACACAGGAGTATACTCTAGATGTTTTGATAAGAACTTATTATCTTAAAGGGAAAGAGAGTGAGAACATGAATACATTATTATCTGTATCCATCGCCCTTTTAGCAGGACTGCTCATGACAAGGATTTTCAGACCATTCAAATTACCAGCAGTAACGGCATATTTGATCGCGGGAGTACTTATCGGACCTTATGGTATTGGAGCGTTCGGAGTAGAGGGCTTAGGATTCAATACAATGGATAGTGTGAGTCAATTGTCAGTTGTTTCTCAAGTGGCATTGGGATTTATCGCATTTTCTATTGGAAACGAATTTAGAATCGAAGACTTAAAGAAAACTGGAAAACAGGCAACAATCATTGGTATTTTCCAGGCTTTAGTTGCAACATTATTTGTAGATCTGGCTTTGTATGCAGTGCATTTGATCATGCCAGATAAGATTTCTTTGGCACAGGCGATCACACTTGGTGCGATTGCAACAGCTACTGCGCCGGCAGCAACACTTATGGTTGTAAGACAGTATAAGGCAAAGGGACCTTTGACAAGTTTACTTCTTCCAATCGTAGCACTGGATGATGCAGTTGGTTTGATCGTATTTGCAGTATCATTTGGTATTGCAAAAACAATTGTAAGTGGAAGCATTGATATGGTATCGATTTTAGTAAATCCACTTGTAGAAATTGTTTGTTCATTGCTTTTAGGAGCAGTGATGGGATGGCTTTTGACACAGCTCGAAAAGTTATTCAACTCAAATACAAACCGTTTGAATATGACAATTGCATTCGTATTTTTAACAGTAGCATTATCTATGCTGAAGTTTGAAATCGGATCAATCCACATCAGTTTTTCTTCCTTACTGGTTTGTATGATGCTTGGAACTGTATTCTGTAACATCTGTCCATTGTCTAATGATTTGATGGGAGCAGCAGATAAATGGACTTCACCATTGTTTGCGTTGTTCTTCGTAATCAGCGGGGCTGAACTGGAACTTGGTGTATTTGCAGATATGGCAATTGTAGGAATCGGTGTAGTGTATATCATTTTCCGCTGCTTTGGTAAATATATAGGAGCATTTGTCAGTGCGAAAGCTACAAAATGTAGTGACAATATTTGTAAATATCTTGGAATTACATTGTTCCCACAAGCCGGAGTTGCACTTGGAATGTGTACAACTGCAATGGCTTTAGGAGAACAGGGAAATCTGATCCGCAATATTACATTGTTTGCAGTTCTGGTTTATGAAATCTTTGGACCACTTCTTACAAAACAGGCACTTACAGCCGCTGGTGATATCAAACCGATGTCAGAAGAAGTAAAGAACCGTCGTCAGACAAAGCTGGAAGAAGCAAAGAAAATGAAAGAACAAAAATAGAGCTTAGAGTCTTAGGAGTAATCTTAAGACTCTTTTTTGTTATAGGAATAAGAAAATGATTATCCGCGTATTATAAATTGTCTTTCATAAATAAAATATACTTTCTCTTTACAAAAGTTGGTTGAAACTTTATAATGTAGTAATGAATACTATATATAAAGTTTATGAAAATAAGGAGACCGTGATGTGTAACTATATTATTAGTTGTTGTTCAACAGTAGATTTGCCAAAGGAGTATTTTGAGGAACGAGATATCCATTATATTTGTTTCCATTATGAATTAGATGGAAAAGCATATGAAGATGATTTTGGACAGTCATTATCATTTGAGGAATTATATACTAAGATGAAGCAGGGAGCAGATACGAAGACATCTCAGATCAACGTGGCAGAGTATGAGGCGTATTTTGCAAAGTTTTTAGAACAGGGAAAAGACATCTTACATGTCTGTGTATCATCTGGAGTATCTGGCGCATACAATTCAGCCAATATTGCCAAAAATATCTTGCAGGAGAAGTATCCGGAAAGAAAAATTTATCTTGTGGATTCTTTAGGCGGTTCCTCTGGATCAGGGCTGATCATGGATAAAATAGCAGACCTTCGCGACAGCGGAAAATCTATTGATGAATTATATATGTGGGCGAAAGAAAATCGTTTAAAAATGCAGCACTGGTTATTTTCTACAGATCTGACATACTTTATTAAGGGTGGAAGAATTTCAAAGACTGCAGGATTCGTAGGCAGTGTGCTTAACATCTGTCCAGTGATGAGTGTCAGTAAAGAAGGCAAGATCGTTCCACGCTATAAAGTACGTACAAAGAAAAAAGTAATCGAATCTCTAGTAAAACAGATGGAAGAAAATGCGAAAGACGGCTTGGATTACAGTGATAAATGTTATATAAGCCATTCGGGATGTTATGAAGATGCCAGAGCGGTTGCAGATTTAGTAGAGAGACGTTTTGGTAAGTTACGTGAGAAGGTTAAAATCAATAATATAGGAACTGCAATAGGATGTCATGCAGGTCCAGGAACGGTTGGATTATTCTTCTGGGGAAAAGAAAGAGTATGGTAAAGTGATAAAAAATCACAAAAGTCTTTACAAATGAATTTAGTGGTCATATAATCTAGTAATGAAAACCACATGTGAATTGCTATTATTAAGGAGGATATGATGGGAAATTTTATTCTTAGCTGTTGTTCAACAGCAGATTTATCAAAAGAACATTTTTTACAAAGAGATATTAAATACATTTGCTTTCATTATGAATTAGATGGAAAAGAATACCCAGATGACTTGGGAGAATCAATGTCCTTTGATGATTTTTATCTTGCAATGAAAAATGGTGCTTATACTAAAACATCACAGGTAAACGTCGCAGAATACGAAGAATATTTTGAATCATTTTTAAAGGAAGGTAAAGATATTTTACATTTGACCCTTTCTTCTGGTATTTCGGGTACGAATAATTCTGCAAATATTGCAAAAGGGATCTTGGAAGAAAAATATCCAGACAGAAAGATCTATGTGGTAGATTCATTATGTGCTGCTTCCGGATATGGTCTGTTAATGGATAAAGCTGCAGATCTGAGAGATGAAGGAAAAGATATTGATACAATCTACGCATGGGTAGAAGAAAATAAAATGAAACTGAATCACTGGGTAATGGTGACAGATTTGACATATCTTATCCGAGGAGGAAGAGTTTCAAAGACAGCAGGAATTATCGGCGGGGTACTGAATATCTGTCCAATCATTTTTGTAGACGTATTAGGAAAATTATCTGTAGTTCAAAAAATACGTACAAAGCGTAAAGCAATCGAAACAATTGTAAAGAAAATGGAAGAACATGCTGATAACGGACTGGATTACGATGGAAAATGCTACATCTGTCATTCGGCAAGTTACGAAGATGCCAGAGCAGTAGCCGATTTAGTAGAAAGCCGTTTCCCTAAATTAAATGGAAAAGTATTGATCAACAGTATCGGAACAACAATCGGAAGCCATACAGGCCCGGGAACTGTTGCGTTATTCTTCTGGGGAGATACCAGAAATCAGTAAATAGATTTGTAAAAAACATCAGCCGTATTTCACTGCCTGACTTTGGGCATTTGAGATACGGCTGATATATTTTGTTTTAATACGTATTAATTAGCATTACTTGCGGCAATCTTTACTTTGCTCCACATGTTGCTGATGATCTTTCTTGTTTCTTCATTATATACGAAGACTTCATCGTTTTCGTTGTCTGTTCTTGGAACGTATGCGTTGATTCCTGCATAATCTCCATTTGACAACGCATCGACTACTGCTTGATTTGGAGAAGTATAACCCACATAGCTAGAGTTATCATATGCCTTCTCATAAGAAGTAATGAAATTGATAAATGCATGAGCAAGATCTGGATTTTCTGCATTTGCAGGGATGACCATAGAGTCATACCAACGGTTTGTACCGCCTTCTGGCATATAGAATCCCATATTTTCATTTTCGCTCATAATGTATGTTGCATCTCCAGAATAGCAGAGCCCCAATGCTTTTCTTCCTTGAGCCATGTTATCGATGATCTCATCGGTAACGATTTCTGGTTCCATGGTGGTAACACATTGTTCTAACCAGTTGTAAGCAGCCTGCAATTCATTTTCATTCTCAGTATTCATAGAATAACCGAGCGCTTTGAGCGCCATCATGAAAGAATCACGTTCAGAATCATAGAGGTAAATATCTCCTTTGTATTTTTCATCTAAGAAGATATTGTATCCTTCGTTTTCCAGGTCTGCGAGATCTACTTTGGTCTTATCGTAAACAATACCAACTGTTCCCCAGAAATAAGAAATGGAATATTCATTCGTCGTATCAAAAGGAGGACTCAAGACTGCATTAGACAATTCGTCTGTACAATCCAGTTTTGTAATATCCAGCTTTTGTAAATAGCCTTCATCCATCAGTCTTTGAATCATATAGTCACTTGGAATCAGAAGGTCATATGCCTCTCCGTTTGCGACTTTGATATACATCTGTTCATTTGATTCAAAGTTTTCGATTACGACAGTTGCACCTGTCTCTGCTTCGAAGTCGGAAACAATGTTTTCTCCCATGTATTCACCCGGCAGGTAGATATACAGTGTCTCACCTGCGTATGGGAGAGAGGAATCTCCGTGGTTTATACCTGTTACGCCGATGATTGCAGCGATGACAAGAACAGCAGCAAGGCTTGGAAGTACAAACCGTCGTCCATTTAGCTCATCACGTTTCTCACGTTTTTCTAAAATAACAGGAGCTACGTTAATGAAAATAAGAGCGATCGTGATGATCAGAACTACCAGTGTAGAGATTGCGTTGATACTTGGATTTACACGTTTGCTCATGGTATAGACCATGATACTTAAGTTCTTTACACCACTTCCTGTTACAAAGTACGAAATGATGAAATCATCGATCGACATGGTAAATGCGATCAGTGCGCCGGAAACAATTCCAGGTGTGATCTGCGGGACGATGACTTTTACAAGTGCCTGCCAAGGTGTACACCCTAAGTCCATAGCCGCATCTGCAATGTTTGGATCCATAGAACGGATCTTAGGCATAACAGAGAGCATTACGTAAGGAATGCAGAATGCGATGTGTGCAAGCAGCATTGTCATATATCCTTTTTCTACCTGAAATGTGATAAACAATAGCATAAATCCGATCGCAGTTACGATTTCCGGATTCATCAGTGGAAAATTGTTTACCTGATCCATGATATCACGGATGATTTTTTTTGATTTACTAAGTCCGATTGCGGCAATGGTTCCTACCACAGTGGAAACAGCAGTTGCGATCAGAGCAACGCTGAAGGTTGTATATAGTGCTTCCATCATATCGCGGGACTCCAGCATGTGTTCATACCAGCGAAGTGAGAAGCCTGTAAATGTAGTTAATGATTTTCCTTCATTGAAAGAGAAGATAATCATATAAATAATTGGAAGATAGAAAAAGATGATGATTCCTACCATTAATATTTTTCCGAAAATATTAGTCTTCTTATTCATCTGATTAGTCCTCCTTTCCGCCCTGATTTCGAAGCTCAACTTTACGTACAGCCATCATCATAAGCATCATAATGCCAGCCATGATCACAGAAATGGCACTTCCGAAGTTCCATTCTCCAACTGTGATAAATTGATTTTCAATCAGGTTACCGATTAAGAAGTATTGTCCTCCGCCCAGAAGTTTTGGGATGAAGAAAGAACTGATCGCTGGAAGGAATACCAGCGTGATTCCATTGATGACTCCAGGGAGCGATAATGGAAATGTCACACGCATAAATGTCTGCAGTGGAGTTGCTCCAAGGTCAGCACTGGCTTCTAAAAGCGAGTGGTCCATTTTACAGAGAGAAGTATTGATCTGCAAAATCATAAATGGTACAAAGTTGTATACCATACCAAGGAGAACCGCTGCTTCTGTGTGAAGAAGTTCAACCTGTCCAAAGCCTAAGAACTGAAGGATCTGTTGAATTAATCCGCCGTCACTTAAAAGACCGATCCAGGCATAGGTTCTAACAAGTGCATTGATCCATGTAGGAAGTGTGATGCAGAGTACAAGAATGCTCTGTACACGTTCACTGCTTCGTGCGATCATGTATGCGACCGGATAGCCCAGAAGCAGACAGATGACAGTGGTTTTGAGTGCAATCCAGATCGAACGCCAAAGTATTAATAAAAAGTCAGGGTCGGTAAAAAACTTAACGTAATGATCTAATGTAAGGGAGAATGAGATAATGCTGTTCCCATGCTCTGTAAATGAATACAGACCAATGAGTAACATTGGGAGAACCAGCATCAGCGCTGCCCATACAATATATGGAATTGCAAGGTGTGAAAACTTTTTCACTAGAATACCATCCTTGACATTACATGAATATCTTCAGGGAAGAATGTCAGTCCGACCTCCTGACC
>CAZUVY010000029.1:0-31879 GCA_964623905.1 uncultured Faecalimonas sp. | reverse complement strand
CTTATAATAATTTATCACTTTATATATTACAGTTTTCTTTACACAAATTCAGGTCACAAATCCGATTTGTGTTATTCCGTCCAAACCATGTTTTTCAGTCCGAATTATACGGAAAATCTGGATAAAATGGACGTTTCAGCACCCCAAATAGGTCAAAGCCATACTAGCTGACGAAGTATTCCACCGCATTCTCCGGGAAGAACTCCTTGAATTCGCCGTATAGCTGTGCTGCGAGGGTTTTATTGTGAGCAATGACCAGCGTTGGTTTATTTAATTGTTCGATAACATTCGCCATGGTGAAAGTCTTACCAGAACCTGTAACCCCGAGTAGTGTCTGGCATTGATTGCCCTCTCGAAAGCCTTTTACAAGAGCTTCGATCGCTTGTGGCTGGTCACCAGTTGGCTTGTATTCGGAATGAAGTTTAAAACATTTTTGTGCTTCTTGCATAAAACACCTCCAAAATCTATAGTATAAAAAGTTTGTCTGTCAGCCAGAAATCCGTGTAATTTTTGCAAAGTCTTTTGGCTGAGGAGCAGATTTTAGCCTTTACACGAATTTAGGTCATAAATCCATTTTCCACCAAAAAACCTTTTCATTTTTATAATCATTTAATAGTAATATATTTTTGATTTCTACTTGTTGGGTGTTCTGGAATCGTCATTCTATTTTTCCCACTATCATACAAAGGCGTAAGATATCTTTTATAAAAACTTTTTGCATCTTTATATCCCATATATTCAGCAATTTCTTTTTTACTTCTTGGTTTTTCACAAAACGCCAATATCTTTTTCTGCATATTATCTTGGGTGTTACCGATATTTCCACTACCATATTCTTTATTATCATCAGAAGACATATCTTGTGGCATAGAAAACGGAAATTCAACCTTTATAAAGTGTTCTGATATTTTAAAAATACTCTTATCATACACCTTTAAGATTCTACTCATACCAGAGCCAAGCTGTTCCACCAATCCGACATCTTTGAACACACGCATAATCTCACGGTTTCGTGGCATACTGCTGCAACTAAAGAAGTCCTCCTCACTCTGTCCTGGAATCAATCCGCCGTACGAAGAAATACCATCTCTTAATTTCTGTTCTGATTATAACAGAATACAAAAAGAAAGTACAGAGCAAAATCGAATGTTTGTTCTGTACTTTCCTATCGTTAATCTGCCTTTTGTTCTATATTTCTTCTAAACATTGTTCTAAAAATCAATCGTGCTGCAGGACCTGCAATAAACAGCTGCACTGGCAGTGCCATAATAAAGTTTCTGCAGTATGTAGTCAGATAATCCGGAATAAACTGGCTGGTAAACCCGTACCCATGATATACACCTAAAATACTTGCTAAAGCCACCTGTGATACTACGGTAAAAATCTGAATCGCAAAAATAATCGCGATTGGTCGATCTCCCGGCTGTACGACACGAAATGCAAAATATTTTGCAACATGACTTGATATAAAATACGCACACAGAAAAATAATAATAAATTCAATCCACATTCCTTTTAAAGCAACAAGAAACGTACTATTTGTAAAACTTCCTGTTGCCAGCACTGTGTTGTACAATGTCATAATATACACCATGATCCATGCAGTAACTGCTGTAAATATAACTGATTCTAATTTTGTTTTTGGCATTTTTCATTTCTCCGTTCTTTATTTGTTTTGATAGTTTCCGATTGACTAATTTGCTTTCTGAAATAGCTGTTGTACCATATCACCCTCCCCGGAACAAAATATGTTTCCTTTAAAACAAAAAATAAATGCCCCTCCGCCGTCCGACATTGGCAGAGTGACATTTATTGTCTAAAAAGGATATTATAATAAAAAGTGCCTGGCAAGCATTCGAAGCCTGCCAGGCATTTTTATATTTTATACAAAATTGTTTTCTACTGTCAAGATTTTTATTTTCTTTGACTTTCTATTCAGAACCTGAAACCTGCTCAATCACCGTATGACACATATATTTGATAACTTCCTGATCGTGTGAGACCAAGATGTAAGTCAAATTCAATTCTTTTTGTATTTTTTTCAAAAAATCAAGTAGTGTTTTTTGGAGAAATACATCCATCGCAGACGTCGGCTCATCTAGAATCACAATATCTGGAGCATCCATCACGATTCGCAGCACAGCAATCATCTGACGCTGTCCTCCGCTAAGCTGGCTCACATTCTGCTCCAGCAAACGAACCGGCAATGCAAAATAATTCAGCCATTTTTCCAGTTCTTCTCTTGTATACTCTTTCTGTTTTAAAATGACTCTCGACTCATTCAAGATTTGTTTCACACTCATAGACGGATCCAGAGAAGAGGCTGCATCTTGAAACAGCATTTCTATTTTTATCCCCTGCTCTTTCTCAATCTTTCCATGATCCGGTCTGTACAGACCACATAATATTTTACAGATCGTACTTTTTCCTCCGCCAGAAGGTCCTACAACTCCAAGGCATTCTCCTCTGTGTAACTGAAATGAAAGATTTTTTACCACACTTTTTGTGTGGAAACTCTTTTCTACTGCGTCACACTTTAGTATCACTTCCGACTGATATGGTGCCTTTTCTGAATCCAGTAACTGTATCTGTGTAAACTTCCTTCCCTCTTTCGTTACTTTCCCATCTTTCAGTACATAAATTTCATCTGCATATTTCTGCACGAGTTTGATGTCATGAGAAATCATCAATACTGTCAGCAAAATTCTTTTCTGAATACCGGAGATCAGCTCCATAAGCTCATTTCTCAAATCTGCATCCAATGCGGAAGTAGGCTCATCCAGAATCAGCACCTTTGGATTTTGAAGCAGACTGAGTGCCAGATTGATACGCTGATTCATTCCTCCACTCAGCTGTGCCGGATATTTTGATAAAACCGAAACATCCAATCCTACCATTTCAAGACTCTCCGCTACCTTCTGCTCATACACTTTCTTATTTGCAAATGCCTTTTTCAATCCATATGTAAAAAGAAATTGAGTTCCTATTTTCAAAGTCGGATTCAAAGATGCAAACGGATTCTGAAGTACAACTCCCAGATTTTTTTCATATTCCTTTCTATGAAACGAAATTTCTTTTCCAGCCAAAATGATCGTACCACTCTCAATTTTCGCATTTTCCGGCAAAATATTTCCAACCGCTTTGATCAATGTGGATTTTCCGGCACCGGTTTTTCCAATGAGACCATAAAAAGTATTCGGCTTTAATTCCATATTTACATTTTGGATCACTTCTATTTTCTTGCCTGCCGCTCTATATGAAATTGATAAATCCTTGATCTGTAAACTATTCTCCATGATCCGACTCCATAACAAACGTATTTCCAATTAAATTAAACAACAACACAATGATAAACAAAAACACTGATGGTACCAGCAATACAATCGGAGCTTTTCGAAATACCGTCACTCCTTCGCTGATCATTTTTCCCAGACTCGGATATGGCGGCTGGATTCCAATTCCAATAAAACTTAAAAATGACTCCAAAAAGATTGCTGCCGGAATTTTCTGGACTGTCGTTGCGATGATGGTGTCTTTCAAATTTGGCAATAAATGATTTTTTAGGATATGAAAATAGGATGCACCTTTCATCTTTGCATAAACCACATAATTCTCTTCCACCAGTACCATTGTCTCATTTTTAATGATCCTGGCCATTGCGGTCCAAGATGTCAAGATCAAGGTCGCAAAAATCCCCAGGAGACTTCCATTTTCTATGTTAACGATCTCACTTGCCGCAATCCCGTTAAAAAAGGTCATTAAAAGCATCGCACATAAAAAATCAGGAATACTTTCCATAATATCTATCAAAGCTGTAAAGCATGTATTTATGACCCCTTTATGATATCCGGAAAAGCAGCCGTAAAGTCCACCAATGACCATGCTGCATCCGATAGAAAACACTGCAATATGAATCGATGTTCTGGCAGCAACACATACTCTCACCAGCAAATCTCTTCCAAGTGCATCTGTTCCAAACCAGTGATTTTCACTCATAGTTTCATATGGCACACCTGCCATATCTGAATAGGAATATTGCATGATCTGCGGTATCAGCAGACAAAATCCATAAAAGACCACCAGCGCAGCAAATAAAATGTATCGTTCTATTTTTTTCTTTTTCATCGTTCCACTTTTCCTCTGCTATTCATTGCCACCAATACTTCCGCAACATAATTCACCGAAATAACCAAGATCGAATAGAAAATCGTCAGGCCAAGTACCAGCGGATAATCTCTGTTCACAATCGATGTAACAAAATATTTCCCCAGTCCCGGAATAGAATAAATAGTTTCGATCACAAAACTTCCCGCGATCATGCTGGCAAACAGGGAACCTGTCAATGTGATAATCGGTGTCAGACAATTCTTTAATTTATAGAAGAAAAAAATCTGCATCCTTCCCACGCCTCGAAGACGGGCCGCCATCACATGATCCTTTTTTCTTTCTTCCTCCAACTTTACATCCACCAGACGCGCAATAAATGTCATTGGTGTCAGACTAAGTAACATGATCGGAAGGAGCATCGCATTTTTATTGCTGGAACATACCACTGGAAACCACTTCATCTTCACACAAAAATAATATTGGGCAAGAACAGCGATTTCAAATGTAGGAAAGCTATAACATAGCATCAAGATTCCACGTAACACTTTTGAGATCGTTTTGCCGCGAAAATGATTCATAACTGCTCCTGTAATCACACCATTTACAATAGCTGCAGCCAGCGCCACCGTTCCAAGCCACATGGAGATTGGAAAATGCTCTGCGATAATTTCTCGGACTGACAGACCGTTTGATACAAAAGAATTCCCGAAATCCAAATGCACCAGATTTTGCAGCATTTTCAAATATCTTTCCTGTATCGGTCTGTCTAATCCATATTTTTGTATAATATTTTGAATTGCGACCTCGCTCTTAATGTTGTCCACGCTATAAATGCTTCCCGGCATGAGTTCGAACAGAAAGAACGTCAATGTCGCAATCAAAAAAACTGATATGATCGAAATGATCAGCTTATAAACTAATTTATGATTCTTCATACTTTGCATAATTAAAATTGAGGCAGCCTGTGACATCATGTGTATAATTTGTCAAACCATCTTTTGCAATATACTGTGTATCAATTGCATATAACGGGATCACACCATAAGATTCCATCGCAAGATTTTCTGCTTCGTGATACAGTTCATAACGTTCTCCAACATCCTGGACTGCCAGTGCCTGCATATACAATTCATCAAAACGTTCACTGCAAAATGATGCATAGTTGTTGATATCTTTGGATTGCAATCCGTAAAAATAGCTTGAAATATCTGGATATTCTGCCGCCCATGATGCAGCTACAATATCAAACTCTCTGTTGTATCTGTATTCATTGAACACCTTGCTTTCGTAGGCTTCTACATTTACATTGATTCCTATCTTGCTCAATTGCTCTTTCACAATCTGTGCAAGCTGTGTATTGGAAGAAGATGTATTTGTCAAATATGTAATTGTTGGGAATCCCTCTCCTTCTGGATAACCTGCTTCTTCCATCAGATTTTTTGCTGTTTCCAAATCTGCATTTGCAGTATAATAAGTTTTTTCATCCGCATCTCTATAATCCTTGCCAGTGTCTGGATTTACAAATCCTTCTGGAACCCATGTGCATAAGCCTTTGTATCCTGTGCCCATAAATGATGCAATCGTTTCACGGTCTAATGCAATTGCGATCGCTTCTCTGACACGAACATCTGCAAACACATCCCTTTGCAGATTTAATGCAAGGAATTTTGTATAAGTAAAATCACAAGACTGTACCTCTGCGATCTGTTCCATTTCATCAGATGTAAGCACGCTTTCCACAAAATCAATGGTATCTGCCTCATACGCATTCATCGCTGCATTGGAATCGCTCAATAAATAAAAACAAATCTGCTGCAGATTCACCTTTTCTGCATTCCAATACGCTTCATTTTTCTCACACACAAGCATCTCATCATGCTTCCATTCTGAAAGAACATAGGCACCATTTGATACAAAGTGTTCTTCATTTGCCGCCCATGTATCTCCATATGTTTCAATCACATCCTGGCGAACTGGATAATATGGCTGCATTGCTGTCATCTCAGCGAAGAAAGAACATGTACTTTCCATTGTAACGATCAGTTCTCCATTCTCACCGATTTCGATTCCAACCTCGTCCGCTGTGCCCATACCACTGTTATAAGCTTCCGCACCTTTGATATAATATAAATAAGAAGCCCATCCAGATGCTGTCTCTGGATCTAACACACGAAGCCATGCATATTTAAAATCTTCGGCAGTGACAGGTTCTCCATCTGTCCACACAGCGTCTTCTCTCAAGGTGAATTTATATTCAGAACAGTCCTCGTTTGCTTCCCATGCTTTGGCAACGCCATAATCCAGATTTCCATTTTCATCAAAAACAGTCAATCCTTCAAAAACATGAGACAAATACGAACGAACATCAATCGTAAGACTGATTGCAGGGTCCATTGACGCTGGTTCTGCTCCCAATGCTGCATTCAGCACCTTTTTCTCCTCTGTTTTTCCATTTCCATCATCTGACTGAGACTGACATCCTGCTGCTGAGATTGTAAATAATGCAATCAACAAAATAGCAGCCGCCTTTTTTATTCTTTTAAATTTTGTTTTCACTTTTATAATCCTCCTTCATACCGTGGCCTCTACGCCGAATTGAGTATCAAACTTATTTGATCTATGTTCATTCTAATATAGATCCCGAAAAAAAATTTTTTCACTAAAATCCTCTTCTTCTGCGCATACTGTGACCTGATATCCTGGCACATGGTATTCCTTTACATGACATTCTGCCATTCTTCCATCTCGCCAGACTGAAACCCCATCTTCCTGCAGACGGATTTCAATCTGGTCTAACCCCTGCCCCAAACCTTCGCCCGTCATTTTCAGATAGGCTTCTTTTGCGGTCCAGATTCGGAAAAATGTCTCATCATAAGCACTCTGTCCCCACCTTTCTAAGTAAGAGCACTCATTTGCAGTAAAATAACGTCTTGCTATCTTGGCCGGCGCTTTTTTGATCTTCTCTGCATCACATCCAACTGGTCTTTCTCCAACTGCACAAATCACAAATCCATTGGTATGGGAAAGATTAAAACAAAACCCTTCTGCCTCTGGTTTTCCATGTTCACCGATTCTGATCTGATCCTGCGAAATCTGATATTCTTCCAGTATTTTCTTTAAGAGCAGACCTGCTCCAAGACTTTGTATTCTTCCGGATGCCGACTGGCAACGCCGGATTTTCTCCTGCCTTGCCATAGTCAGTTCATCAAGCAATGTCGGCTGTTCTATTGGATCCTGCAGTTTCTGAATATCTGCTGCATATACTTTTATCATAATGCTTTTGCCACCTGATAGCTTTCTGAGATGGCATCCTTGATATTTCCAACCTTATGTCCATCTCCGATCAACTGATAAGAAACGCCTGCTTCTTTCAGCATATCTTCCACGCCGCTCTCAATGTGATATCCATTTGCAAATACAAGTGTATCTGCATCTGTGATCGTATGCAGTGTTCCATGCTGCTCATAAGTAATGGTATCTTCTGTCACAGCAGTCACTTTGGCTTCACATTCAATCTTGATGCCTTTACCAACCATACGTTGTACCAGTAAACTTCTTCCCGCTCCTGACTCTGTCATCATGATTTCTTTTGCCATTTCCAGAATCGTAATGTCACGATTTCGAATAAAACGGTCATTGAGAAGCGGCGCCAGATAATCTGCCAGTTCACATCCAACACTTCCGCCGCCGATGATGACAATCTTGCGTCCTGGAAATTGTTTTCCTGCCAGAATATCATCTGCCGTCATCCACTGTTTAAATCCTGTAAACGCAGGAATGATATTTGCCTTTGCACCAGTTCCAGCGATCACTTCATAACCTTTGAATTCATTTTCCAATAATTCCTTTGTCACTGATGTATTCAAGCGAACTTCCACTCCGCTTGTTTCCAGACGATGTGACATGTACTGTACAACCTTTGTTAAATCCTGCTTTCCAATCGGTACTGCCGCCAGATGAATCTGACCACCAAGTTCCTGCCCTGCCTCACAAAGTACTACATGATGACCTCGTTTCTTTGCAACATAAGCAGCTTCCATACCGGCCACGCCTCCACCAATTACCAGCACGTTTTTCTTTTCTTCTGCTGGCTGCAGTGTATCTTCATTTTCCAGTTCAAAGGATGGATTGATCGTACATGCTACTCGTTTTCCGAACATAATACCGTTCAGGCAGCGTAAACATCCGATACAAGGACGGATCTCATTTTCTCTGCCTTCATATGCTTTCTTTGCAAATTCTGGTTCACAAAGATTTGCACGGCCGATCAGACATGCATCTGCATATCCATTTGCGATCATTTCATCTGCGATCCATGGTTCTGTAATACGGCCTACTGTTGCCACTGGAATCGATACCTGCTGTTTGATAAAACGAGCCAGTTCTGCATGAGAGCCTTGCTTTGTACCTGGTGCCGGAATTGAACTTCCACGCTTGATCGTTGTTCCACCAGAAACATGAATCATATCAACGCCTGCCTTTTCAAGCTGCTTTGCAACGTAAGTAGCGTCATTGATATTTAATCCGCCATCACTGTATTCATCACCTGAGATTCTGACATCAATGATAAAGTCCTCTCCACATTTTCTTCTGACCTCTTCGATCACTTCCAGCGTCAGTCGCAGACGTCCATTGATATCTCCGCCATATTCATCACAACGCTTATTATAAAGAGGCGTTAAAAATCCACCAAGCAGACCATGTGCATGAGCCGCATGGATTTCCACACCGTCTCCGCCTGCCTGTTTTACACGATATGCCGCCTCTCCAAACTGACGGATGATCACTTTCAGTTCTTCCTTTGTGACCGGTCTTGGTGCACTCTTTGCATAATATGGTCCCACGTTCGATGGTGCGATCAGTTGTGGTGTACCCGGAATTGGAAATGCCATATATGCAGGGTGGAACAACTGTGGAAGGAGTTTCGTTCCATATTTGTGTACTTCCGCAAATAATTTTGTCCAGCCTTCCACAAAAGAATCATCGTAGATCGACATATCTCCCGGAAGATAAATATAAGTCGGTTCTACCGTAACTACCTCCGAGATGATCAGTCCGACACCACCTTTTGCACGTGCCGCATAATGCTGGATCAATTCTTCTGTCACATAACCTTTATCAGCGAGGTTCGTTGAAATCGGCGGCATAAAGACGCGATTCTTTACAGTCGTATTTCCTATCTGGATTGGTTCAAACAAACGTGTATATTTTGTCATAGTATTTCCTGCCTCCATTCAAATTGAAAAGACCACTTACCGTGGCCTTTTCTAAATCTATTTTAGTCATTCTGATTCGCTAAATTTCATTTGCAGCCTTGTAACCTGTACGGATTGCTTCTGCGATACTTGCTGTTCTTTCGCCTGAGCAGTCTCCCACATAATAAACTGGAACTGTCACACTCTCTACATCGATTCCATTTTTCTTAGAACCAACTGCCATAATGATCATATCGCAATCAATTGTGATCTCTTTTTCTTCTTTTGTATCAGTTGCTAAAATCTTCTTTCCATCGTCTTCGATGCTGTTTACTTTTGTATTGACATACTGTTTTACACCATGCTTTGCAAAATCAGCCATAATGATTGGAAGGATTGTCGAAGATTCCCCATTTGCAATCTTATCCATCATTTCTACAATAGAAACGCTGCATCCTTTTTCCAGAACGTATTCTGCTGTCTCTGTACCTACCAGACCTCCGCCGATGATCGCACAATGTCCTTTCACCTGTGCTTTTCCAGAAAGTACATCCCATGAAGAAACAACATTCTCACTGTCTGCTCCAGCAATTGGAAGTGCAATATCATGTGCACCAACTGCTGCGATTACTGCATCTGCCGCATTCATGATCTCTTTTGTACATTCTGTATTGAGATGGATATTGACACCCTTATCTGCCAAAATTTTTTCATAATACTCAACGGAACGAAGAATCTCATCTTTACGTGGTGGAACTGCTGCAAGATGGATTTGTCCACCAATACGGTCTTCTTTTTCGTAGATATCCACTTTATGTCCACGGATTGCCGCTACACGAGCTGCTTCTAATCCAGCAATACCAGCACCAACGATGACTACGTTTTTCTTTTCTTCTGCTGGTTTTATGTAGATTGTAGCTTCGTCTCCATTCTCAGCATTCAGTACACATGAAATATAACGACGATTCTGAATCGCATCTACACAGCCTTTGTTACAGTTGAGACATTCACGGATTGGTTCATCTTTTTCCACTTTGAGTGCAATGTCTGGATCACATAACAAGGAACGTCCATAGCAGATCATATCTGCATCTCCATTTGCCAGAATCTCTTCACCATTTGCAACTGTCACTACACGCCCTACTGTTGCAACTGGGATTGAAACAGTCTCTTTTACTTTCTTTGCGATTGGAAGTGTCCAATTGTATGGCATTGTACCCATAGCAGGAATTGTATCGCCCATATTTCCTGTATGGTTTGCCTGTGCAACCTGAATCATATGCACACCTGCTTCTTCCAGCTTCTTAGCAAATGCAATTCCTTCTTCTTCGTACAGACCACCTTTTCCACGAGAGCTTCCGTCCGCATTGATTGTAATAATTGGCAATTTGTATTCGATCATAAGTGTTGGAGCTGCTTCTTTGATCGCTGCAACCACTTCCAATGCATAGCGAATACGATTTTCAAAACTTCCGCCGTATTCATCTGTTCTGTGATTTAATAAGATAGAGCACAGTGAACCAAGCAAACGGTCTCCATGAATTTCAATTGCATCAATTCCTGCCTCCATTGCTCTTCTTGCACAATCTGCAATGGCTTTTTTGATCGCTTCCAACTGCTCTACTGTCGCTTCTGATACGAAATGCTGCATATCATGGTGTAACTTTGCATATGCATCTTGACGTAACTTGCCAGCCTCCTGCATCTTTGCACCAAATGCTGCCATATCGCCCTGCGCTTTCAGTGCCTCTGCCTCTTTCATCGCTGCCATAGAAATCTGGATCATTCTTCCCACACCTGGGACATCGTATTCTGGATGGAAAATCTGCAACGCCACTTTGCAGTCATATACATGGAGTGCATCTGCCAATTTCTTAAAAATCGGAATCTGGCGGTCATCAAACAACATTGGAGTTGGCGATGCAGTTCTTACCGGCGCAACGTCTCCGATTACTACATAAGATGCGCCTCCCTTTGCCAGTCTTTCATAAAAATGCAAACTTCTCTCTCCGATAGAGCCGTCTCGTTCTTCGTATCCTGTTGTAAGTGGCGGGAACATGATACGGTTTTTGAGTGTTAAATTTCCAACCTGTAATGGTTGTAATAATAATGAATCTTTGCCCATGGCTATCCCTCTTTTCTTTATTTGATACTATTTTATCACTCCGAAAAAAAGCTGTCTATTCTTATACATTTCTTATCAAAAAAGTTAAGAGAAAACCGCACTTGCGTTGGAGGGCGCAGGTGCGGTTTCTCTATAGAGAAGAAGTGAACATTATGTATCTCATTATTTCTTTCTTGTGCAGACACCCATCTCCATTTCATATACTTCATCGCAAAGAATCTCAATATCCTCTGCTGAATGTGATGCCAGAAGGATCGTCTTGCCTTCTTCTTTCATATGTAAAAGAAGCTCGCGGATCTCTTTGGTGCCATTCTTGTCCATTCCATTAAACGGCTCATCCAGAATCAAAATATCAGGTTGTTCCATGATTGCCTGTGCAATTCCAAGACGCTGTCTCATTCCCAAAGAAAACTTTCCGACTTTCTTTTTGCTGTATGGATCAAGACCGACCTGTGCAATATTCCGTCGGATCTCTGCATCATCAATTTTATTGGTAAGCGCTGCCAGAAATTTCAGATTTTTAAATGCATTGTAGTTTGCAAGAAATCCCGGATTTTCAATGATTGCTCCCACATTTTCTGCCATATCCACATCCTCACCTACTACTTTTCCAAGCACTTCGATGCTTCCTTTAGTCAATTTTGTGAATCCGCAAATACATTTGAACAGAACTGTCTTTCCGCTTCCGTTCTGTCCGACAAACCCATATATAACTCCGCTTTTCATTTCCAGAGAAACATGATCCAGCACAGTCTGTTCGCCGTAAATCTTTGTTGCATCTTTGATCCGTATTGTTGTCATTTGAACACTGTCCATTATAATTCCTCCATCGCTTCCATATTGTAAGATTTTGATTTCCGCATGATCAGGACTATGAGCAGAATGATCGCAACACCAAGAAATGTAATTGCATACCAGAAAGGTACTCCATTCTCTTCCAATAAGAACATTTCAATATCCGCCCAACCTATTGGTGATAGATACGCCAGTTTTTTCTCTGCATCCACTATAAGCGAATTTTTCAATCCATTCACCAATATGACAGCCAATGCTGCCCCTACTCCAATGTTATGTTTCTGATTCAAATTCAAAGCAAAAATAAGCAATCCTAAAAATACACTTAATAGTACACACACAAGATATGCCATAAGCCATGCCTGCATAGGTGACAACACTTCCACAACTGCAGAAGGAAGCGGATGAATCCCCTGAATACCATATGTATACCCATTTTCACTTAGTTCCGTAAGTATCATTTCCCATTCGGTTGAGAAACCTACATATGGGAAAAATTCTAAAAGGCTTACCAGATACATCCATGAAAAATACAATATCGAAGCCACAAATACATACATGATTTTTCCGCGAAACCAGTTCTTCTTACCAGAACGAATCACTACCAACATCTGCTGTCGATCTACAAAGGGAGCATCACAAAATAAAATCAGGATTCCAAAGAAAAAAAACATAGTATTGATCTCATCTGTAAATAGAAATGGAAAGTACCAGTTTGATACACTGATTTTCAGCTCCATGCACAATTCTTTTATTAGTTCAATCTTCGTCCACTCAAACAAACATACCAGCAACGCTGCCGACCAAATACGTGGATCATTTTTCCATTTTCGAATGGATTCCAAACAAACTTTTGCAGAAATATACCATCCTCTTGTCTCAAGCATGTTCTATCCTCCTTTGTATCTGTTTCTTTGCAATCTTGTACAAAATAACCAGGAGACATGCCGTATACACCAGTGCATATAGAAACTGGAATATATAAGAGTCTTCCGCAGAACTTACGCTTAGATATACTTTCGAAATCTGCAATGAATACGGTACTGGAATCCAGTCATAAAGACTTAATATTGCATAATAGATTAAAATAGGTGCTGTCATGGCAACAAAAAAATTGGCATAGAACATAGCAACCACCAGTCCGATTGCAGATAATATTCCACATAACATTGAAAACAATATAATCTCCCAGATAAAATTTTCCAGTTCATCTGCTGATGGCCAGATAAGGCTCTTATCCTCGTATTCTATATAAGCAAACAGAATAATCGCAAATGTATTTGTTATAAACCCTGTCATTGCTGTTACAAACCCACTGATTAGCGAAGTGATCAATTTGCTGATTGTATATGTTTTGATACTAGATCGCTGGATTTCATAATATAGATATCCATATCTTTCTTCTGTACAATACAGAAACACGCCTCCTACAACACAGATCAAAAAACAAAAAAGCATAATGGCATTCCCAGACAACATAGTATAAACACTTGTAAAATCAAAAAAATGACTTTGTACACGGATCAGTTCTCCATATGACAAAATGAATACCGCTCCCAGTGACAACATACATAAATATATGTGATAATCCAGAAAAACCTTTTTCAGATCAGTGCGTATTATTCTTCCCATTTTAACACCTCTCCCGTCACCGCATCGTATACAGTAGCTCTTCTTGTCATTGTTTTTCCTTCTGGTGTATCTCGTTCGATATTGCTTAAAACATACCAGACTGGTTTGGCTGTGAATTCTCCTGTTTCTTCATCTGTAAGAACTGGCAGATAATGTAATTGAACCTTGACTACTGTTTCCTTTATTCCAATCGAATCTGCGTATTGGTCACAATAACGTTCTAAAATATCGCCAAGAGATAGAATTTCTTTTGGATTCATTCCTTTCTTTATATCAAAAACGTATTGTAGTGACAATTCCTCGATCCCATTTGCAGAATAGAATGCATAACACTGTGTACTAGTCCATGTTGTATTAGTTTCTGTCTTAGATAAATTATAAGGCAGGATCGGAACACCTTTATATCCTTGTTGCAGAACAATGATGTACGCTTCCTCTTCTTTTGTAAAATCTGGGGCTTCATAATCTGGACGATATTGTTGTTTATAATCTTCTAAAAGATTTGCTATCTTTTCCAGACGTTCCAACGTACATACATAAGATATTGTCTCACATTGAAATTCAATCCCAAAACTTTCTGAAAATTGTTTTATGTATGTTTCTGCTTCCTGCAGAGACATAAAATCAAGTTCTGCTGGTTCTTTTATAATTTCAATGTAATCTGTAGCAGGATTAGATGTTCTTGATGGAAATAAGTTATCTGTAAATATTCCATATTTTTCAATAAATGTATCATTACCTACATGGATATCCAAATCCCCTATCCACGCAGTTTTATCTTCAAATTCTAAAATCAGTGTTTCATCAATCTGCCCATTCTCATAAGTCGGCACATCCACCTCCTCACCATAAAGAACTGCCTGTGTCAATGCTTCTTCTCCACACCATCCGGTTTCATCCATCAGTCTTTGCAGAAATATTTCTTTTTCTTCCTCTTCAAAGATACGACGATACATCGTCACCTCTTCCAAGGAATAAGTATCTAATTCATCCGAAACAGAGATATCTGCATCAAAAATAAAATTTTTAGATACTTCTATAGAAATATGATCTTCTACTTCATTTGGTGCTGTTTCCTTTAACTCTGCCAGCACCTCTTTCCAATCAGCATCAACTGCACTTTCTTTGTTCATCGGTCTGCATCCTGCGATCATACAGATCACTAACAATATTCCAGTTAAAAGAGTAATATGATTTTTCTTTACTTTCATATATTTTCACTCCAAGTCCTAATTCAGATAACGAAGTAAAGCAAAACTTTACTTCGTTATCTACAGATCCTTATACTATTTATGGTGTCCATGTACCAGCCGCAGTAACGAACCTTCCACTATTATCTGTAGTGTTATTTTCCATTTTAAGACTTACCACACTTTTTTCTGTCATTTTTTGGTTATAATTCAATGTTATAGCTCTTGATCCATCTATCTTTGCCATATCAGTTACTGCACTCTTACTAGAATTTACAACAGTGTATCTGACATAGATTCTGTCGGTTCCTTTTGTATCTATTGTAGTATACTGGTTACCATTTCCTTTGGTTACTGTACTTGTATATGAGATAGCACCTGGACTCAAATAAATACTATACTCTTTTGCTAAAACCGTCATACCTGCTAAAAGCACCATCACTAACAATGTTGGAACAAATCGTTTCATCTTTTTCTTCATATTCTCTTTCCTCCTGCTTTCCATTATTCTTTCTGTTTTTCGCTATCGGACGCTTTGGTTGATGTAATATTCCTATACATCCTGGTGGCCATTCATCAAAATCTTTCTTTATTTCCGCTTTTGCCATTTTTTCAATCACTTTCAAAACATCTCTTTTCAATTTCATTGATTATCTCACCTCCTGTTTTAGTATTTTTGCGCTACATAGAAGCACTGCGCAGAGTATGATTGCCATCGCCATATAGCATATACAGGTATCCGATACTTTCAACATACTCATTGTTCCTAATACTAGACATTCTAAAATTAACACATATCTCGCTGCCTTTTTCGAATCTCGTAATTCAGAATCACTCATAGACATATTTGGATGATTCACCGCTCCGATCAACCAGATTAAGATACTTGAAACGCCAATCAATCCAAACGTAATCTCCTTGTTTGTTTCCAACATCGGACTTATAAAGGTAATTGCAATATATGTAATAGTAGTTCCTAGATAACACTGCCAAAATTTCTCTGCATGATATCCATTCGTCCTCTTTCGCAAGGAAAAGAAAAATATTAAAAACAATATTGTAGGCATTACTTTCCTCAAAATCAAACTGATTGCAAGTATTGTTAAAACCGTTATCCATCTTTCAATCATAATAATCAGAGCATATTCATAATACTCTTTCTCATACTGATTACAGCAGTTTTCCTCTTCCATTTGACATACAATTAAATTTGCCAACCTTTCTATCATCTCTGTACCTCCTAGTTCTTGTCCCAACTATACCAAATGATTTTCAATAATTCTCGCGTTTTGCAGAAAACGGACATTTTTTGCAGAAAACGGACATTTATACACATAAATAAACTGAAAATTGTTTTCAACAAATATAAACGTACGCCACAAAGCGCATATGTAGAAACCGCACTTGCGTTGGAGGGCGCAGGTGCGGTTTCTCTATAGAACAGAAGTGAAATTTGATAACGTCAAAATTTTATTTTTCTTTGTTAGCATATTTATGTAATGCTTCATCCCATATAGGTTGCATTTCTGAAAAATCATTTACTTGATTTCCGTTTCTAGTTAGATAAACTGTAGTTCTATTATCCTCTTCTAGAGAGACAGTACCATAATTTACTCCAGCTGCAACATAATAAGGGTTATTGTCTTCATATATATGATCTGTTAAAAATAAAAGATATTCTTTTCCTTCTTCCATCATATTGTAGCCAGCTATATGATAAATAGTATTTTCTTCTTCATAAAATATTTCATTTTCCAGTATTCTAATGGTGTCTCCTATTTTTAATTCGTTGGATGTATCTTTAAAAATTTCTTTGATTTTTACTTGTGAGAATGTATATCCGGTAACCATTTCTCCACGGGATACTTTGACTATAGGCGTTTCTATATTTTCTCGCGTTACACAAACAATAGTGGAAGAATAATCTTCCATTTCTTGCAAAGTATCAAAGCATGGTCCTTTCGCTTCGATTCCATAGTGAGCAACTTCTTCTTTACATCCGGTTAAAATCAATATTATCACCAAAATTAAAAAAGTGACTTTTTTACGCATAAAACATTCCCTCCTTTAATAAAGAGCTGAAATACCAGCAATATCATCTGATAATGGATAAGCTTTACCATTAAAACCACTTCCACGCATAACAGAAATAGAATTTTTAGAAGCTTGGCAATGCTCTAGTCCTAAAGCATGACCTACTTCGTGAACAATAGTTTCACGCTGTTGACTGGTGGTTAATGTGGTAAATAATTGTTGGTATGTTATTACAGCATAATCATTTCTGGATTTAGTAAGAGCATATAGTCCATTATTTGTATTTAAATCCCCATAGAAATAAATGTTTTCACCTGAATTAACAACCGTTACACCAATTTCACTACATTTGTTTTCCCATTGTTGAATATAATTTAGTGTATCTGCAGAATATCCTCCAACAGATGTTCCAATAAGATATTTCACATTACTTGGATTAGACATTGTATACCCCGTGAATTTGTAAGCTTCTGTTTTAATATAAAAGAAATTGATTAAAACAGACAGACTAAGTTAAACTGCACACAAAAATTTTTCTTCTCTTTTTCATAATTTCTTCCTTTCTTGACGTAGTATTGTATACGTGTTTATATGTTTATACAAATCATTGGACTTCCCCCTTCCTATTTTTACAACATAGATTTATTGATCTAATTTATCAAATTCAAACCATACGCCTGACATAAATTTATATAGAACCTTTATTGTGTGACCAAACAGACTCAACTCCCACAATAAATATTAAAATTGTACCTCCTAGTTCTTACTTCAACTATACCAAATGTCTTTCAATAATTCTCGCGCTTTGCAGAAAACGGACATTTTTTACAGAAAACGGACATTCCTACAGATAAATAAGCTGAAAATAAAACAAAAACACCTATACTCATTTCTGACTATAGGTGCATCTTCTTATTTTTCTATTAAAATGGAAAAGAGAAATTCTCTATCATCATTTTGAATCGTGTAGGAACCTTCATATTTTTCGACAATCTTTTTTATATTTTTTATTCCAACACCATGTTCTTCTGGCATACTTTTACTTGTTTTGATTTCATTCTTTTCATAAATGACCGGCTCTGTATATGTATTTTTCACAGATAAAACAATGGCGTTCTCTTCCATTACAAATTTTAACTGGATTTTCTTATTGTCTTTACATTTCTCACATGCTTCTATGGCATTATTTAATAAGTTGGAAAGCAATACGACCAGATCCTCATCACCAATCCAGATGTTTGAAAGATCATTTACTTGAAACACAAATATAATCTGTTTTTTGATTGCTTCTTCATATTTTGTATTTAAGATTGCATTGACAATCACATGATTAGAGTCAATTACATTCTTTTCAGTGCTCAAATGCTCACTGATTTCTGCAACATATGTTTTCAATCTTCCATATTCTTGATTTTTCACTAAACCATCGATACAAAGTATTTTGTTCTTAAATTCATGCGCTTTTTGCTTTTGTTTTTCAAAGTTTTCAGAAATGGAACGATACATCTCCATTTGTTCCTTTACCTGCAATTCAAATAACCTTTTTTCATGCAATTGTGCTTCACGTTCTGCAATATCACGAATCAGATAATATACAACCAGATTCATTCCGACCATTCCAATTGCAATCGTATAAAGAACATTTGCCTGCATTGGTTCTTCGACACTAGGAAACACTGCTAAAAGTGCTGCAATTGCAATGATTGTAAACACAGGGAAAATCAAGAATTTGATCCAATCTATATCACTTAGAATGTCTGCTCGCTTTTTATCAAATATTTTTCTAATAAGTAATACGCACAAAAACAATACTATTTTTGCAAAACCAACTATCAAGTTTGCTTCCAGCATATGTTCTTGTTCAATCATTTCTTTACTCAAAAACAATTCATTACATATTACATATGCAATATAGTCCACTACAAAAACCAGGCTTTCAAACAAAAAAACAATCACCACAGATTTCTTTACGCTGATTTCAAAATATCTGTACATAATATATGCTATTATCACAATAACCATAATTGCTTTTAACAGGAGCCAGTTTTTCAACAAAACAATATCACTGTACGCCGCCATGATCATGATCAAAATCAGAATATTACGTTTTCTCTTTTTTTCTTTTGGTGGTTCCTTGCAAAAAGTTTCAAAAAAAATCTTGCAACAAAGAAGTTCAAATGTCGTCACCACAAAACTACTCAAATACCATGCCATACTTACATTCTCCCTTTATATGCAGTAAATGTATTTTTCACATCTCTGTATCTTGCTTTAGGTATACTAATTGTCTGTTCATTACTCAATACCCCTTTGTATCCTTCTATTTTTTTAATATGCTTCAGATTCACCAGATAACTTTGATGCAGTCTTATAAAATCACATTTCTGCATCTCTTTTTCCACCCCATTCAAAGTTCCATACATGGTATAGATCTTCAGCTCATCTTCCATCACATAAAATTCCAGCTTATGTAATCTACTTTCTATATACAAAAGTCTTTCCAACAGAATTTCTTTTTCTCCTTGTTTGAACGGAAAACTCTTCTTGATTACAGTATGCTTCATTCTGTCGAGAATAGTATCCATACATTCATAGATGTTATCTTTCATATTTGTATTACTTTTCAGCAGATACCGCACAGCATTGACCTTATACCCCTCGAGGGAATAATCGATATACGCTGTCACAAATACAATATACATCTCGGAACTGTATTCTCTGATCTTTTGTGCAGTTCTGATTCCATCCAGTTCTTCCATATTCACATCTAGAAACGCAATGGAATAACTGAGAATATCAATTCCTGATTCCACAAATTCTTTTCCAGATTCAAACAGATCTATTTGAAATTCCTTCTCTTTTTTCCGTAAATATTCTCCGACATATTTTTCAATTGTTTCTCTAAAGTATTTTTCATCGTCACATATTGCTATTTTTATCATGTCTCACCTCAGTGCAATTCTTACGCCTTTCTATTATACCGTAGTCTTTTTCTGCTCCTCCGTCAATAAGATTTCCGACAAATGTCCCATAAGTGCCTTCATCTGCAATGATACCCATTTATCTTTCCGGTAAAGGAGTTGTTTCCACACATACACATCAAGCCCCTCTACTTTTAAACACGCAACCTCACAATTTCTGACGGCTTTTTCTGTTACGTAATCCGGCAAAAATGAAATTCCTTGATTTTCTGCTACTAATCTACAGATCAGGTCGGCACTTCCAATCTCCAGAACCGGCTGGATCTCCATGGCATGACGAGCCAGACTCTCATCCAGCATCCGCCTGTAACTCATACCTTTTTCCGTCAGCATAAAAGACTGTCCCTGCAGATCCTCCAATGTTACCTTCTTTTGCTTTGCAAGAGGATGTTCTGTAGACACTACAACATGTACTCCGATTTTTTCTTCGTTAACGATAACATAGGTGGTATCATAAATCTTCTTATCCAATGTACATACTACATCCACTTCGTTGTGATCCAGCAGGCGGAACAATTCATCTGTCCCTGCCGTCGTGACATGAAGCGATACATGCGGATAATCTTTTCGGAACTGTGCAAATGCACCTGCAACCATCGGTGTACAAAGTGAATCGGCCATCGCCAGCTTTACAACTCCGCTTACCTCCTGTCTTCTGCTTGCCCCTAGTACCATCTCTTCTGACATATGGCAGATCTGCTGGGCATAGGCCAGAGCATCTCGCCCTGCATCTGTGAGCGTCACAGTATGCCCGATTCTGTCAAACAGGGACACTCCAAGCTCTTTTTCTAATTGTTTGATCTGAAAAGAAACAGTAGGCTGAGAATACCCTAATTTCTCTCCTGCCCTTGTAAAACTGTTCAATTCTGCTGCCTGAATAAAAATATTTAAACTTTGTAAATCCATAAACTCCTCTTTCATTTAATTTTTAAATGCTTTTCATAAAAACTATCAATTCGACAAATGCTACTTTGTATTATATACTTTAAAAGGTTAAAGTCAAGCCGCTTTAAAGTTCTAAAGTTGAGAGGTTTTTAAAATGAAAATAATATCTTTTATTTACAATCTCCTGTGGGGAGATTTGTTCACAATTCCATTGCCGGGTGGCAATTCGATCGGGATTTCTTTCTTAGTTTTATTATTGATCCCGGCCGGCATTTATTTTACAATTCGTACGAAGTTTCTTCCGATTCGTTTCTTTCCGGAAATGCTTCGTATCTCTGTAGAAAAGAAAAATGGAGACAATCAAAACGCACTTTCTGGTCTGCAGGCACTCATCGTATCTACCGCAACCCGTGTTGGTATGGGTAATATGGTCGGTGTAGTTGCAGCTGTATCTGCCGGTGGTGCCGGAGCCGTATTCTGGATGTGGGTAACTGCTCTGATCGGTTCTTCGACTGCGTTCATCGAAGCAACACTTGCGCAGTTACATAAACAAGAAGATCCACTATACGGAGGATACCGCGGCGGTCCTGCCTACTATATCCACAATTTCTTTACGAAAGGAAAAGAAAAGCGTTACAGCATCATCGCAATATTATTTGCCTTATCCGGCCTGTTATGTTGGTGTGGTGTAAGTCAGGTAATCAGTAACTCGGTATCATCTGCCTTTGAAAACGCATTTCATATTCCACCGATTGTTTCTACGATTGTTTTAGTTGCACTTGCTGCAATTATTGTATTAAGAAAAAATGCGACTGTAAAAGTCCTCGATATTATGGTTCCAGTCATGGCTGCTTTCTATTTCCTGCTTGCGATCATTATTATCATCAAGAATGCCGGTTTATTACCAAGCGTGTTTGTACGTATTTTTGAAGAAGCATTTGGTTTACGTCAGGTTGTAGCTGGTGGATTTGGTGCTGCTCTTATGAACGGTTTAAAACGTGGGCTGTTCTCAAATGAAGCTGGTTCCGGTTCTGCTCCTTGTGCTGCTGCCGCTGCTGATGTATCTCATCCAGCAAAATCTGGTCTGATGCAGGCATTCGGTGTCATTATTGACACAATTGTAATCTGCAGTTGTACTGCTTTTATCATGCTTTTAGCTCCACAAGATCTACTGGAAGGGCTTTCTGGCATGGAGTTATTACAGACTGCCATGTACCATCACTTTGGTCAGGCTGGTGTTGTCTTTACAGCAGTTACGCTTTGGCTCTTTAGTTTTTCTACATTTATCGGAATTTTATTCTATGCCCGTTCAAATGTAGCTTACTTATTCGGAGACAACTGGAAATCACAGACTGCTTATAAGATTCTGGCATTGGTTATGTTATTCATCGGCGGACTTGCAACTTATACATTTGTATGGGATCTTGGTGATATCGGTATCGGACTTATGACGATCTTCAATATGATGGCGATCCTCCCTATGTCCGGACAGGCACTTGCTTCCCTGAAAGACTATACAAAGCTTCGAAAACAAGAAAAAAATTCAAGATAATTCAAGTGGCTGTGCACGCTCCGTGCATCAGCCACTTTTTTTCTGCTTATTCTTTTACAATTTTCTGATATGGAAGTCTGATATACTTTCCATTGATCAAAGTAAATTCATTACTCAGTCGTTCTCCAGAGACTACAGAATAGGCAAGTTCCATCATTCCCTGCGCCTGTCCTTTTGAATCATTTAAAACTGTTCCCGACATTTCTTCGCGCTCCACTGCTTCAATCCCCGGTTTCGTTCCATCAATCCCAAGGACAACTGGAGCATTTGATTCCTTCTTCTCAAAATAGCCTGCTTCTCTTAACGCATCGACTGCGCCCAATGCCATATCATCATTGTTTGCAAACACAACTTCGATTGAATCTCCAAACTCTTGCATCCATTGTGCCATCTTCGTCTTTCCCTGGTCCCGATTCCAGTTCGCGATCTCATCAGCCAGCTTTTCCACCTGATATCCGGCTTCGGTCACTGTTTTGATCGCATACATACTGCGTACGATGGAGTCCTGATGTCCGGCTTCACCTTCCAGCATCACGTACTGCAAGACTCCGTCTCCATTTTTGTCTACCGCCGAAAAATCTGTCTCCAGCATCTCGATCAATACCTGCCCCTGAATGATGCCGGATTCAAATGCGTCTGCCCCAACATAATACAGCTTATCCCAGCGTTCCAGATCTTCTTCTACTAGTTCGCGGTTAAAAAATATGATTGGGATGCTGGCACTCTTTCCTCGCTCGATAATAGTAGAAGCATCCGTTCGATCTACCAGATTGATGCATACAATATCACAATTCCGATCAATAAAATAGTCCATCTGATCGTTCTGCGTCACCTGTTTTCCGCCTGCATTCTGCACATCCAATGTGATGGTGATATTGTATTTTTCTTCCATCTCCTCTACATATACTTCTGCTTCATCCATTAGTTCTGAAACAAAGGTATCGTATTGATTATACACACTGATCCCGATTTTAATATTCTTTGGTTTTTCTGCATTTTGCGCTTTCTGATTACACCCAGTCAGAACACTGCCAAGTAAAACCAGACTGCAAATCATTATCATAATCTTCTTCATGACCGCTCCTTTATTCTACAATTGGAAATAGCAACTGTTCATACTGTGTTCCATATAATTCCTGTCGGGTCACACAATAGTAATCAATCTTACCTTTTTTTGCATATTTCACGTTGTTGATATCACTTAAAAGCCTTTCCACTCCCAAATATCCCATGTTGAATTCATTTTGGAAAACCAGCTTTTCGATTTTCCCCTGATCCAAAGCTGCTACAACGGAAGCTGTATTTCCGATCCCATACAACTTCACATCCTTTAGCATCCTATCCCTCATATTCAAAAGCTGCAGCACGGATTCTTTACAAAGCCCGACTGCCACATCTGGTTTGGCTAATCCGATCAGTTCTCCCGTGCTGATGATCTGCGCTTTTCCAGCCAGAGCATCTTCCAGCCCCTGTCTTCGCTGCTCTACGCTGTCTCGATCATTTCCTTCCTGTCCCAGAACAACTGTCAGTCCTTCTTTATTGGGAAAATCTTTTAAAATCTCTTCCCCTAAATATTTTCCCATTTCATAGTTATCTGCAGTTATAACCGGATAAGAATCCTGAGCGAACCCACTTTCAATTGCAACGATCGGGACTTTGAATTTCTTTTCTTCCACAGCCACGCTTAGTTTTTCTGCGTCACATACAGCGATCAGAATCCCTTCTGCACCATTTTCAATTTCTTTTTCAATGGTAGAAACCTGTTCTTCCCCATCTGCATCTTCGCGCATGATCACGTAATTGATATTGACAGAAAAATCGTCTTCTGCCTGTTTCATTCCTTCCTGGAGTGATTCCCAGCCATCTTTTCCCGCATAATATAGAATCACCGAGATTTCCTTTTGATCCACAAACTCTTCTGTCCCTACCGACATGCGTAAAAACAACCATAAGATCAGCAGGATCAGTCCAACGCAGATGATCGTTGTATAGATGACTCTCATTTTTCCTTTACTCATTTTCATCTACCTCCATTTTCATTGGCAAATGAATTGTAATCCTTGTACCAACGTCTGGTTCGCTTCGGATCTCCAGACCGTATTCTTCTCCAAAATACAGCTTAATACGCTGATCCACATTTTTCAGTCCAATTCCTGAACCACGTTTTCTTTTATAACTTCCATTTGTCAAAAGCTGTTTCACCTGCTCTGGAGGCATACCGATTCCGTTATCGATCACATGGATCAGAATCTCACCTTCATTTGCAAATCCCTGTACCAGGATCTCGCCCTCTCCATCCATAGATTCCATTCCGTAATAGATCGCATTTTCTAAGAGCGGCTGCACGATCAGCTTAATGGTAAGATATTTTTCAATTGCAGGATCCAGATCAAACGTCACCTGAAATTTGTTGCGATAACGCATTTTCTGGATGTTGATATAGTTTCTTGCATGCTGAAATTCTTCTGCGATCGTAATGATCGTTCGTCCCTGGCTTAGTGAGATACGGAACAGATTTGCCAAAGCTGTAACCATGGAAATGGCATCCTCATACTGCTCGCTTTCTACCATCCAGATGATCGAATCCAACGTATTATATAGGAAATGTGGATTGATCTGAGACTGAAGTGCATCCAGCTCGCTCTTTCTCTTTTCTTCCTGTTCGCGAAGCACGTCATCCATCAGCTTCCGCATCTGCTCAACCATAGAACGGATCGTCCGTCCAAGGTGCTGGATTTCTTCCGATCCTCCCACATATATCTTTTCCGGATACTGTAATTCCAGTTCCTTTACTGATTCCTCCAGTCGGCGGATCGGCTGCGTGATCTTGGTAGAAAGATATTGGTTCAAAATGATCAAAATCAAGATTCCAACTGCAAGTACAGTGATCCAGATCATACTGATCTGATTCCAGTTCTTGTACATATTTTCCTTTGGAATTACAGATACAATTTTCCACCCGGTATAACCGACCGTCTTTACGATTACAATTCTTTCTTCTCCCTGAAATACTTCTTCGTGACTGCCATCTTCATATTCGATCGCAATCTGATTATTTTCTTCTGCAAGGTCGGAATAGATCAGATTCTGCTGCGGGTGATAGATGATCTGCCCACTCTGATCCATCAGATACATGTAGCACATATCCCCTGCGTTTACCATCGTAAATAACTGTTCCACACCACTAAAGTTCATATCAACCAGCAGGATTCCGCTGCTGGTCGTCCCTTCACGAGTAAGCTCCACGCCCCTGCTCAATGAAATCACCCAATAATATCGGTTATTGCTGTCTTCAAACAGATTCTGCACGTGTGAAGAGGAGAAATGAAGATTTTCCGGCTTATTTTTGGCTTTGATATACCAGCTCTGCCCCTCCACCTGCACATTTTTCTTGAGTGTATTGACCGGTGTGGCTGCTAAAAGAGAACCGTCGTTTGAGAAGCACGCAATGCTGACCAGGTTGTCCTTATTTGCCTCATACAAAAGTGTCATTTCACTATCAATATTTTCTTCTGAAAAATCGGTATCCTTGATCACGCTGTAATAGAGTGAATCCGATATACGCATCATGTTTCGCAGATAGTTGGTAAGATTTCTTTCTACCTGATTAACAAGCTGTTTATTGTCCTCAATCGTCTGTGTTTCTGAATTTTTTGTGTAAGTCGAATAAAGGATAATTCCGATCGCCAGCATTCCTGTTACCGAAATCAACGTAAATGTGACGGCGATCACAACCTGCAGGCTTCGTTTCCAATAACTAAACTTTTCATTTTCCATGTTATTTTTCCTTATTTGCTCTATACTTCGATGGAGATACTCCATATTGTTTTTTGAATACATAACTAAAATAATTTGCTTCGGTATATCCTACTTTTTCGGCGATCATATATGCCTTGTCTTCTGTCGTCTCCAAAAGTTCGATTGCGTGATCCAGTCGCACTTTCGTCAGATAGGAGATAAAGCTCATTCCTGTCTCCTTTTTAAAAATAACAGAAAAGTAAGTCGCACTCACATTCAGATGACTGCACAGATGCTTTACAGAAAGTGTGCTGTCTGCGTAATGTTCTTCGATATATTTTTTTGCCTTTTCCGTCATTGCTTTTGTGGAATCCATTCTTTCTTTTCGAATCAGGTCCCATACTTTATAACAGATATTTTTCAATGCAATTGTCAGTTCATCCATGGAATGAAATCCATTGATATATTGATATGGCTCAAAATTCTTTCCGAAAACCTCTGCCACCTCGATCTGATAACTGCCAAGGAGTTTTAAAATGTCTGTCAGTGCAATCATCAAAGTCAACTGATACTGCTGCATAGTAATTTTGTCGTTTTGCAATTCCTCCATAAAGGAATCCACTGCATCTCCTAACTCTCCCCTTGTGCCAAGTTTCATGCAATAGATCATCTCTTCAATGCCCTGCGGCTCACAGAATGTAATTTCATCAGTCTTTGGTTCTACGTCATTGATATAGATTGCCTGACTGCTGTCTTTCAGCAAAATGCGATAATCAAATGCTGTCTTGGCTTCTTCGTAAGAAACAGCAATCTTTGCAAGTTGTGCGTATACTTGTCCGATCCCGGCATCTACATCTACTCCGAGCATTCTGGCTCCCATCTTGCATACTTGATTCATGTGATAGATAAATTCCTGGATTTCTTTTGCTTTCTCCATTCTGGCGATCACGGCAATACGATCAAAATACATAAATACCTGTGTATTCATATGTTTTTCTAAATACTCTTTTGCTATATTTAAGAGGGACAGCATCAGGATCGACGCTTCCTGCATTCCGTTCGCAGCGGTTCTGAAATCACCGCCCAGAATCGAAACGGCATAATATGGCGTCTGAAAATCCATCCCATAGGATTGAATCATCGATTCCGCCTGATTCTCTGTCAAACGCCCTTCCAAAAGTCCGGCAAGAAGCTGTTCGCGCATCATTGGAAGGCTTTTCTGATAGTAATCATTTAATTTTTCAATATTTCTTCTCTCGTCAAATTCTTTGTCCAGATTGATCTTGATCTTGCGAAATACATTTTCCAGATCTTTTGCGCCAATCGGTTTTAGAATATACTCCTCTGCCTCACGGCGGATTGCTTCTCTTGCAAATTCGAAGTCATCAAATCCAGAATACAAAACGACCTTTGTATTTTTATAATTTTCTTTTACTTTGGCACACAATGTCAGTCCATCCATAAATGGCATCTTGATATCTGTCATTACAACGTCTACATGCGTATGCTCGGTAAGTTCCAATGCTTCTTCTCCATTGCTCATCGATCCGACTACCTCGAATCCCAGCGCGTTCCAGTCTACTTTCTTTTGAATGGAAATTCTCACATCTTCTTCATCATCTACCAAAATCATCTTGTACAAACTCATCTTGTCTTCTCCTTTGCATTTGTTCTTCTTTCATTTTACAGTACCTGTATAAATCCGTCAAAATTTTCTAATAAACCATACATTTTTAAATTCACAGGAATCTGTATGCATGGGCTGCTTTCCTGTAAATTTAAAAATGCCTCTTCTGTCCATGCAGAAGAGGCTTAAATAAATCTGCTTATTTCTTTGCTACATACTTACGGATATCCAATGCAACCGCAGTTACGATAACAAGACCTTGAATAATAAAGTTGTAGTATGGGTTTACGCCAAGGAATTGGAGCACGATCTTCAAAAGTTCAAATACAAGAACCCCAACAAGTACTCCGCCTACAGTACCGATACCACCTGTAGTAGATACACCACCGATTGTACATCCTGCGATTGCTTCCAATTCGTAACCATTACCAAGGTTTGATGTTGCTCCACCAGAATATCCTGCTAAAAGATATCCAGCTAACGCATACATAAGCCCTGCTGTCATATAGATAATGATCTTACTCTTACGTGTATTAACACCTGAGACTTCCGCCGCATTTTCATTTCCACCAATTGCGTACATATATTTTCCATGCGTTGTTTTATTAAAAACAAACCAGAAAATCACACCAAATACAACTGCAATGATCAACAGGTAAGGAAGCCCCGGATAACTTTCTGTTTTAAACAGTTTGCCGTTTACGAATTTTCTATATACTTCCTGGAATGCACCGATTGGCTGGGCATCTGTAAATACTAATGCGATACCATAAACGATTGTCTGAGTACCCAATGTCGCAATAAATGGAGGTACATTCAAAATTGAAATAATCAAACCATTGATAAGTCCAATACACGCTCCGATTGCTAAAACAATTATTAATACCACCCACATATTCATTTCAGGTAAATTTGGGAACAAGCGACCTGTATAATTAGCACGCTGCAACAACACACCTGAAAGACATGCTGCAAGCCCAACCTGACGACCTGCCGACAAGTCTGTACCTTTTGTAATCAAACAACCAGAAACACCAAGTGCAATCAAGAAACGTACTGCTGTGTTGCTGGCCAGGTTATTAAAATTACCCCATGAGAAGAAGTTTTCAACGTTCAAACCTACAATCAGACATACTACTGTCAAAAGAACAACAATTGGGTTGTTCTTAATGTACATCCATATTCTCAAAGGAATAGATTTTGCATTCTTCATAATTCCTTTTCCTCCTTATTCAAACTGTGTAGCCAGTTCCATAATATTTTCCTGTGTAGCATCTTTGCCATCTATAAAACCTGTCACACGTCCGTCACACATCACCATGACACGGTCAGACATACCAATAAGCTCAGACATTTCACTGGAAATCATAATGATACTCTTACCCTGCTTTGCTAAATCAGCAATAATACAGTAGATTTCATATTTCGCACCAACATCAATACCTCTGGTTGGTTCATCCAAAATGAGAACCTCTGGATTATTCGCAAGCCAGCGTCCAATCAGTACTTTCTGTTGATTTCCTCCTGACAAACTTTGAATCAGCGTTTTGCTGGAAGGAGTCTTAATATTCATTTTCTCAACATTATCTTGTACCAATTTTTCTACCTTCTTGTTATTCAGGCAGAATCCGAAATCCAAATATTGATTCAAAGATGCAACAGAAATATTATCTGCGACAGACAATACACCTAATATACCTGTTGCACGTCGATCTTCTGTCAACATCGCAATTCCTTGATCGATCGCATCTTTTGGACGATTGATTTTCAATTCTTTTCCGTTATATTTGATCTTACCAGTTGTATGAGAACGTATTCCAAACAAACCTTCCATCAGTTCAGTTCTCTGTGCACCAACCAGACCTCCAACGCCTAAAATCTCGCCCCTGCGAACCTGGAAATTCACATTGCGGAAACTCTTAGGATTAATGGAAGTAAAATCTTCTACTTCAAATACAACTTCTCCTGGAATATTTTCACGCTGCGGATATAAATTTGTCAGTTCACGGCCTACCATCTTCGTGATAATAAAATCAGTTGTAAGTTCCTTCGACTCCCAGGTACCAACGTACTGACCATCTCGCATAATCGTAACTTCATCAGAAATCCTTAGAATCTCATCCATTTTGTGAGAAATATAGACGATAGAAACACCTTCCTGTTTCAAATCTTCTACAATACGAAACAAAGCCTCAACCTCATTATGGGTTAAGGAAGATGTTGGTTCATCCAAAATCAGAACCTTACAGTTTGCAGAAACAGCCTTTGCGATTTCTACAGATTGCATCTGTGAAACACTCAGTTCCCCAAGCATCTGTCTAGGAGCAAAGTCCATACGAACTTTTTTCAGCAAAGTTGCTGTATCGTCATACATTTTTTTATGATCAACAACTGGGATGAAGCCCAAAAATTTTTTCATAGGATAACGTCCCAGGAATATATTCTCACCCACAGTACGGGCTGGAATTGGCTGAAGCTCCTGATGTACCATAGCAATTCCCATTTTCAGAGCCTCCATAGGATCACCAATGTGTACTTTTTCTCCTTCGAAGTAGATTTCTCCTTCGTCCATCTTATAAATACCGAACATGCATTTCATCAAAGTGGATTTACCGGCACCGTTCTCACCCATCAAAGCGTGAACCTTGCCTGGGCGGAGACAAAGCTGTGCATGATCCAAAGCCTTTACACCTGGGAAGGACTTGCATATCCCTCTCATCTCCAAGCGGTACTCAGACATATTAGCATACCTCCTTTTCTTATCAAAAAGATGGACCGCTTACGCAGTCCATCTGAAAGTTTCCGACTAAACTATTTAATCATTACGTAGTCTACCCAGTAGTAATTTTGAATTTCTTTGCCTTCTAAACATTCGATAGCAACGTCAACTGCTGTATGAGATTGTCCAATGTGGTCATTTAATACTGTACCTGTCATTGTTCCGTTTGCAACCATTTCCTGACATTCTTCAAGTGCGTCAACACCTAATAAGTAGATGTTTTCTCCAACTTTACGTCCTGCTGCGTCGATAGCCTGAGCAGCACCTAATGCCATAGCATCGTTGTTACAGAAGATAACTTCAACCGCTTCACCGTGTTGTGAAAGTGCAGATGCAGCAATTTCCTGACCTTTCTTTGTATCCCAGTTACCAACTTGGTTAACTAAACATTCAACTTCCACGTTGGCATCTGTAAGAGCTTTGATAGAGAATTCTGTACGATATTGTGCATCAATGTTTTCTGGGTCACCTTGAATCATTACGTAAGAGATTTTTCCATCGCCATTGATATCACCTTTGTCTGGTAAGCTAAGAACGATTTCACCCTGGAATGTACCTGATTGACGAGCGTCAGCACCTACATAACAAACACCTGGGTTATTAAGAATTCCTTCATAAGCTTCGTCAATTGTATTACCATCTGCATCATATGCAAGTGGTTCACGGTTGATAAGTACTAATGGAATATCAGCATCAACTACTTTGTCAATAATTGTTTCTGCAGATGATGTCTGAACTAAGTTACAGATAATAACATCCATACCTTGTGTAATAAATGTATCAATCTGCTGAGTTTGTGTGTTCATATCGTTCTTTCCATCAACCATTGAAATTTCATATTTCACAGTGTCTGTTTCTTTTGTCTTGAAGTATTCTTCAATTTCGTTACGATACAATGTCATAAAGTTGTCATCGAATGTGTAGATCGCTACACCAACTTTATATGTCTTCACACCATCTTCGTCTCCGCCTTTAGAGTCTTTTCCGCCACATCCTACTAAACAGATGGCAAGCATCGCGATACATAACAGTACGCTTAAAAGTTTCTTTTTCATTTCTTTTCCTCCTTTATTTTTAGGGTTCCGTTCCCTTTTGATATTTACATTTTAACAGGTATTTTGCACAAAATAAATACGAATTTCTTCAAAAAACTAGTAAATTTATTCACATTTATAGAATTTTTTATATAAAAAAGTGTCTACGACACCTCAACTCCCTAACCCTCAATCTTGAGGGAAC
>CAZUVY010000028.1:0-32255 GCA_964623905.1 uncultured Faecalimonas sp. | reverse complement strand
TAAATAAAAAGTTAATTGACATAAATACAGAAAATATGGTAACCTAATAATAGATTAGGGGTAATTTAATATTGTAAATGATTTGGGATTAAAGACCGTTTTATTTTATATCGGACGGAGTGAAAAATAGGTAAAACGCTAATTACCCAAATTATTGAATAAAGGTGGTTAAAGGTGTAATTAACCACCTTTGTTAATTTCTAAACCTTGTATTCATGAATGAATTGCTAAATTTAATGAAATGTAACAATTGTATGCTTTCTCCCAAATACTATATAAAGTATAATAAAAGTAAGTATTAAATGTTGTGATATCAGAAAAGGAGGCGATTCGGATGAAGAAATTAAAAACGTTACTATTAGTTTTAGTGATGTTAAGTGTGATCGGTTTAAAAGGGCAGTCGGTATATGCGATGGAAACAGGCGATGAAAAGGATACAGAAGCTGCTGCACGAGAAAAATATTGGATTCAGGATGGCTGTATTGTTGATGAAGAGGGTCATCAGTATTCTTCTTTTTACAATGGTTCGGGCGAACCAGTTTCTTTAGAAGAAGCGTTAAAGATATTTAACAGTACAGGGGATGACGAGATGCTGCCAGAGGAAAATGAGTCGGCTGCATCAGATCAAGTTGAATTTTCGGTGTTTCATGAGGATTACGTGGGAGAAGAAGTAAAACTAACACCAGATTTTAGCTGGGGATTGATTCCATCTTATGAAGTGTCACCGATTGTAGTTCCTTCATTCAAAGGGACACTTGAAGAATCTGCCAAGGAAATTCTTTATCAGACAGTAAAAAATAAGGCAGCTGCACCAATCGTAAATATAGAAACGAAGACAGCAGGATTCCGGGTGATGGTATCACAGCCATTAAAGCAAGGAGAGACGGGTGCGATTTATTTTCAGCCATATTATATAGAAGTAAAAGGAAGTTATCTAACAGACCATGCTCCGCTTCAGACATTCACAGCATATTATCCAAAGCTAACCTATAGTGGTCTTGCTGACGGGGTCTATTATTATAAATAAGCAGATAAAATATAGAAAGAAGGGACATATCAAATTCTGGTATGTCCCTTCTTTTGTATACGTTGTCTATAGATTATCTAATCCATAAGTCTTTATCGTCAAAGTAGTTGATCTGCATTGCAGCGCGTACATCATCAAGTGTTTTTGCAGCAGTAGCTCTTGCTCGTTCACTTCCTGATTTTAAGATGTCATATACTTCAGGAATGCGTGCTTCCCAATATTTTCTGCGTTCTCTGATTGGAGCAAGTTCAGCCTGCATAACATTGTTCAAGAATTTCTTTACTTTCACATCGCCGAGTCCGCCGCGCATATAGTGTGCCTTGAGTTCATCAAGATTCTGGTAGTCAGGCAAGAATTCTGCAAAATGTTCTGGACGGCAGAATGCATCCAGATAAATGAATACTGGGTTTCCTTCTACCTGACCTGGATCTTCCACGCGGATGTGGTTTGGATCTGTGAACATAGACATTACCTTTTTCTTGATGTCTGCTGGTTCTTCTGAAAGATAGATACAGTTTCCAAGAGATTTACTCATTTTTGCTTTGCCATCGATACCAGGGAGTCTTAGACAAGCCTGATTTTGTGGAAGGATTGCAGTTGGATCTGTCAGTGTTTCTCCATAAACAGCATTGAATTTGTGTACGATTTCTTTACATTGTTCGATCATTGGAAGCTGGTCTTCCCCAACTGGTACTGTAGTTGCGTGGAAAGCTGTGATGTCAGCAGCCTGGCTGATTGGATATGTGAAGAAACCAACAGGAATGCTTGATTCGAATCCACGCATTTGAATCTCAGATTTTACAGTAGGATTTCGTTTGAGACGAGATACTGTTACAAGATTCATGTAGTAGAATGATAATTCAGTTAATTCAGGAACCATAGATTGGATAAAAATAGTAGCCTTTGATGGGTCAATGCCGCATGCAAGGTAATCAAGTGCTACTTCGATCAGATTCTGACGTACTTTTTCAGGATGTTCTGCATTGTCTGTCAAGGCCTGAGCATCTGCGATCATGATATAGATTTCGTCAAATTCCCCTGAATTTTGTAATCTTACACGTTCTTTTAAAGAACCTACATAGTGTCCAACATGAAGACGGCCAGTTGGACGGTCACCTGTTAAAATAACTTTTTTCATAACTTTCTTCTCCTTTTTTCGATATATGATGTAGTGCACTTTTAGGTTTTCACTGTAAAATAAAAAACTTCTGTCCCCAAAAGGACAGAAGTAAGATTCTGTTATACCACCTAATGAGTACGCACTAACATGCGCTTCCAGTGTCACGGTCTGGATCATCCGTCAACGCCTACTGGATCATAGTCGAAACTAAAATCGTTCGGGCTGCCCTCATAAGTCCATTCGTCATAACTTGAAATATCGCCTTCACACCATCGGCAACTCTCTGGGATCTCGCTGTTATAAGTACTACTCTTAATCAACGGTTTACGTATTTATTTATAAAATGATTTTAGTACGAGAATTGAAATCTGTCAATCATAAGCTGTTGGAAAAATATTTGAAAAAACGCTCAGAAAAATAAAACTTTTTTCTCGCTCAATTTCGTATATATTATTGTAAAGAACAAAAGACAGAGGTTTTTAGAATGCATTCAGAAAATCAATTAATCAGAAAGGTGAAAAAGAGTCAGGATCGAAAGGCAGCAGATGAACTGATCAGTCGCTATTACCGGGAAATATATGCATTTGCATATCGGCAGACAACCAATATGGAACTGGCGATGGATTTGACACAGGAGATTTTCATCGCAGTATTAAAAGGAATTCAGACATTTGATGAGAAGAAGGCGTCGTTTCGTACATGGCTATATACCATCGCATCCAATAAGATTACCGATTATTATCGGAGTAAATATCACAGACAACAGGAATCAGAGGTTTATACTGCAGAGTCTGAGGAAACAGCGGAGACATATGAAATAGAAGAAACTATGATTCAGAAGATTTATGATGAGCAAATGATTCAAATGGTCATGGCCGTCATAGTGAAGTATGGAAATGAGTGGGTTCGGATATTTCAGATGAAACTGTTTTTGGACAAGACATTTGATGAAATTGCGTCAGAACTTAAGATTTCTGAGAATACGGCGAAGACGAGGTATTATACAATGCTAAAGAGTCTGAGAAAGGAGATTCAAAGATGAGAGAACAGAATTTAGAGGTCATCTATCCATCAGAAGAAAGGATGCAGATGCAGGTGGATGAAATTTTAGAGAAAGGTTTGCAGACGAAAAAGCCATGGCATCAACGAGTAAAAGAACTCTTGATCGGGCCGGGGGTTTCAATCATATTTTATCGTTCAAAACTTATTTTTGCGGGCAGTTTTTGGATCTACTTGTTTTTAATGTGTTTGTGTGATTTTATGGGACAGTTTGTTGAGCATCAGGAGTATCTGGCAATCTTAGCGTTTCCGATGCTGCATTTGATTTTTCATATGTTGTCGTATTGGTCAGAGGAGCAGGATGCCATCATTGAATTAAAAGAAAGTCTGCATTATTCATTTCAATATATTGTAAGTCTGCGCATTTTTTATGTGAGTATTGTTTCCGCTATTTTAAATATGGTTTTGATGGCGGGATTTACATCATTACAAGGCATGGGAAAAGTGAGTATGGTAGGACTTAGCAGCTTATTCCTGTTTGCAGTGGTGACTCTGGTGTTATGTGAAAAAGCGCGCAGGCTTCAGCCGATGATGATCGTATCTGGAATATGGCTGTTGTTATGTGTGGGTCTTTCTATTTACGGAGAGAAGGTCAGTTTTATTTTGTTTGAGGTGATTCCTCTGGTGGTACACATTCTAATCTGCTTATTTAGTTTTGGAATGTTTCTTTATTATTTTGGAAAGGTTGGAAATAAATATGCTTACGCTTGTGAATATTAGTAAAAAATATGGAAATCAGACGGCTGTGGAGAATATAAATCTGGATATGGATCATGGACTTTATGGAATGCTTGCGCCAAATGGCGCGGGAAAGACGACGATCATTAAAATGATTACGACGCTGCTGTTTCCTACAACAGGGGAAATCTTATATGACGGTATCAATATTATGGAGATGGGAGCCGCTTACCGTGATCTGATTGGATATTTGCCGCAGCAGTTTGGATATTACAAGAATAACACGCCGACACAGTATCTGGAATATCTGGCGTGTCTGAAGAAGATGCCGAAAGATCAGGTGAAAGACAGAATCCAGGAACTTTTGGAACTTGTGGGACTTTCTGATGTGGCACATAAGAAAATGAAAAAGTTTTCCGGAGGAATGATTCAGAGAGTGGGAATCGCGCAGGCAATGTTAAATGATCCGAAGATATTGATCTTAGATGAGCCGACAGCAGGGCTTGATCCGAAAGAGAGAGTGCGTTTCCGAAATATCATATCGATGCTTTCGAAGGATCGAATTGTGATTTTGTCAACACATATTGTGTCGGATATCGAATCCATTGCAAATCAGGTGATTTTAATCAAAGACCAACATCTGTATAAAATGGACACAGTACCGAATATTTGTAACAGTCTGGAAGGGAAGATTTACGAGACAGAGGTAGCGGATCAGGAATATGAAACATTTGAAAAAGAACATCAAGTGTTGGCTGCAAGACAAGAAAATAGGAAGATGGTAGTTCGTTACTATGAAACAGAAGATTCCTGCCTTGAAAATGCAGTGCAATGTAATGCAAATCTGGAAGATGTGTTTTTAGTGACCTATCAATAGGAGGACTTTATGAGAATTTTGGGATATGAATGTAGAAAGATTTTAAATATAAAACTTTTGATGGCGTTGCTGGTGTTTACGTTGTTGTTTTATAACATGTTTATCAGTGTGGTTTTTCATCCGGATGATAGTGCAGATTGCGATGCACAAAATGATTTTGCATTTATTTTAAAAGAAGAGTATGGATATGACACCGTTTTGCCATATGAAGATTTTGGCGTGGCAGAAGAAATTTTGCAGGATCAGATTAGAAAATTGGATGCGCTCGTGCAGGAAAGTAGTATCTTAAAAGAAGCTGGGATTACGAGTTACGAAGAACTGCAGGAGGCGCATCAGGATGATATGGCGGATGAAATCTATGAAGAAATGATCCGCATTGATTTTGAAGAGGGAATCAGGTATTTATTTTTAAAGCAGCATATTGAAGGTCTATATGAAATGATGGAATTTAATCCAATCATGGGTGTAGAAACTGGAAAAGAGATGGAAGCTGCGGAGACATTTTTAAGTCACAGGGAAGCGAATGACTATTCTAAGGAGGCAATCGAGCGTGTTGCGAATGTGATCCAAGAAGATAGATTGTCTTTGCTGCCTGATTCGGTGTTGTTTCACTTAAAAGAGGATCTGCCGAGGTTGGGAATATTATTGATCATTTCCTGTCTGATTCTGATTTTGCCATATCAGATCAGGGAACGCTTGGCGGGTGGAAATCCATTGTTTGCAACGTCCAATACCGGCCGCAGTTTGTGGGGAAAGAGATACTGTGCTGCAGTAATTTCGTGCTTGCTGGTATGTGTGCTTCATTTTTTCTTATTTTGTATGGTTTTAGCCAAGTCAGACATTTTACAGTACTGGAACTATCCTGTAAATGGGAACGGAAGAGATTTCTACTGGTTTGATATGAATCTGGGAACCTATTTGACGGGGGAATGGATGTTGTATAGTATGATTGCGCTGGGTACAATGACGGTATTTTATTTGATTTCCAGATTGTCTGTTAATTATATTGTGGGAGCCGCAGTTGGTGTACCAGCCGCAGTTGTTTTTGGAATTTTGACAGTACAATTTACAAAATTATTTTTGAATGTAACCAAAAGCGTGGAATACAATCTGCTGCGTCCGGTTGGATTCACAGCAATTTTATTGGCAATTGCGGGTGCAATCGTATATGGTTTCAAAAGATGGGACAAAAGAAGGGATATAATGATATGATCTGGAAATATGAGGCGAAAAAAATAGTCAGGCATCCCATGATGTGGAGTCTCCTTGGAATTTTTCTGGTGTTTAATGCATTTCTTCTTTGGACGAACATAGGAGAGATTGGGGAAGAGCTCCAGGAAGCGCATGAACATATATTAGAATATGGAATTGACGAAGCATTTTATCAGGATAGTCTGAGCAAGTATGATACACTGGACATGGTGGCTATTAAAGAGTTAAAGCAGGAAATGTATCAGTATAACCCAACAGGAAGCTATCGGAAATTTATTGACAGACGCTATGAAAAGTTAAACGAGCGCGTTTTGGAAATCGTCGAAGACGGCGAGGCAGAGGGGATAGTCTATCCAGGAAGTGTGTATCGTCTGCACAACAAGCTGTATGCAAAAGTGCTTCGATGGGTGTTTTTAGAAATCGGGTTTCTCGTGATTTTTGCAAGTCTGTTTCTAATGGATTATGAGCGTATGAACAAGACGATTGCTGTTACCTATATCGGTAATGTGGGACGTAAACTGCAGTGGATCAAGTGGTGTACAGGAATGATGATAGGCATTGGTTTTGGAATCATGGTGCTGGGAGTGACACTTTTTGCATGGTACCGAACGATACCTTACAAAGACTTTTGGAACACATCTGTCTCAGCAGCACTTATGACAGAGCCAAGGGGAATTTTGACCTATCCATTTATTACCTTTCACAAAATGACGATTCTGCAGTATTTACTTGCAACGATCGCAGTTGGAATCCTTTTGGTTGTGATCATTGGAATGATCGCAGGAGTGATACAAATGCTGACCAACAATAGTTATGTATCCTTTATCTGTATGGTTCTCATTTTCATGACGGGACTTTGCATTACAGGATATAGTACAGAGAGCTGGTTTGACATTGTGTTATCGTGGAATCCGGCGGATATGTGGTATCGCATAGGCAATTGGTTTATGGAAGGAAATCTTGTGAGCAACTTTGAGGGGGCTGAAATGATAAGTGCAGCAGTGCAGGCAGGAGTCTGGGGAATATTTGGGAGACTGGCATATCAGAAATGGATGAATCAGGATTTATATTAAAATAATACGTAAGGAAAAGAGCAGTGCAGGAAAATCTTGCGCTGCTTTTATTTTGCTTGACAGAAACTGGAAATGAAAATAAAATGATTAAGGACTTAATTAATACTTAATTATATGGGAGAAAAATCGTTATGGAAAGAAAAAGAACTTTGATGATGGTACTTGCAAGAACGCGAAGAGCGTGGGTGAACCACATGAAAGAGATTGCACTGAGTATTGGAATTCCAGAATCGTATCGGCCTGTAATTTCGTATCTGAATCGGGAACCCGGTGCGAATCAGAGAAACGTGGCAGAGTTTTGTGATGTCACGACTTCCGCGATCAATCAGACGATCAAGAGCATGATGGAGGAAGGATATGTCAGAAAAGAAACGGATGGAAATGACAGAAGGCATACCAAACTGTTTCTGACGGACAAAGGAAAAGAGACAGCGCTAAAGCTTCGCGAAAAGCTGCAGCAGTCGGATCAGGTGATCACCGATTTGATCACACCGGAAAAAGAAGCGGAAATGATCGCACTTTTAGAACAAATACAGGATTGTATACGGGAGGAATTGTAAAGATGCTCAAATATCTAAAAAAATATTGGATTTTCTGCCTCATTGCACCGCTGTTTATGCTGGGCGAGGTGGCGATGGATTTGATACAGCCAGACATGATGGCAGATATCGTGGACAACGGAGTTCTGAAAAACAATATGGAACTTATTGTATCTGTAGGAATCCGTATGATATTTCTTGTTATGATCGGAGGACTTTGTGGTGTTTTATGCGGTCTGTTTGCAAATATCGCAGCGCAGAACTTTGGAAATGACCTGCGAAAAGATTTGTTTGCAAAGATTATGTCATTGTCTTTTCAGCAGACGGATAAAATTTCAACAGGTTCACTGGTTACAAGACTTACAAACGATGTAACACAGGTACAGAATATGGTAATGATGGCAGTAAGAGGATTTGTCCGAAATTCGGTTATGTTTTTCGGGGGTATCTTTATGTTATATCGCCAGTCCCCGAAATTTGCAGCAGTTGCGGCATGTGGACTGCCGTTTATCGTAGTATTTATTATCTATTTCTTGAAAAAGGCTTCTCCGCTTTTTGCAATCGTGCAGAAAAAACTGGATGGCATCAACAATGTCATGCAGGAAAATGTTGCAGGTGCACGAGTTGTGAAGGCCTATGTAAAAGAAAAATACGAGTTAGAAAGATTTGATACAGCGAATGAAGAACTCTGCAGTGAGAATCTCCGCGTACAGACATTGCTTGCTTTTATGAGTCCATGTATGAATATTGTTTTGAATCTATGTATCGTAGGTGTCATTCTGGTTGGCGGTCAGACGGTAAAAGCTGGCGGCAGTATCACACCAGGAAATACTATGGCAGCGATTACATATCTTTCACAGATCCTTCATGGAATCACATTTATGGCAAATATCTTCCAGACATTTACCAGAGCCAAAGCCTCTGCAGACAGAATCAATGAGGTGCTTCAGAGCGAAGAAATTATTACAGATGGAAAATGTTTGAATGATACAAGTGTAAAAGGAGAAATCGAATTTCGTAATGTCAGTTTTTCGTACCCGGAAACTGCCGGAGAACTTGTACTGGAAAATCTGTCATTTAAGGTGAATCAAGGGGAAACTCTGGCGATCATTGGAACAACAGGATGTGGAAAGAGTTCTCTTGTAAATCTGATTCCGCGTTTTTATGATGTGACGGAAGGCGAGATTCTGGTGGATGGAACGAATGTAAAAGATTACAAATTACAAGAATTGCGGGATAAGATTTCCATCGTACTTCAAAAAGCAGAATTATATTCGAGACCAATCGAGGCGAATATCCGTTGGGGAAAAGATTCTGCGGATCCGTGGGAAGTGAAAACAGCGGCTGAGATTGCACAGGCAGATGAGTTTATCTGTCGGGCAAAATATGGATACCATACGCATGTTTCAGAAGGAGGTCATTCTCTTTCGGGAGGTCAGAAACAAAGACTTTCAATTGCAAGAGCTCTTTTGAAAGAACATGAAATTTTGATATTCGATGATTCAACCAGCGCACTGGACCTGAAAACAGAAGCACAGTTACATGAGGCACTGCGCAGAGAATGTCCAGATGTTACAAAGATATTGATCGCACAGCGAATTGCTTCTGTAAAAGATGCGGATAAGATCATTGTACTTGATAATGGAAAAATTGCAGCTATGGGCAATCATAATGAATTGTTGGATCAATCTGAAATTTATCGTGATATCTATAATCTTCAGATGAGGGAAGGAGGAAAAGAAGCATGTTAAATTCGAAAGAATTACCAAAAGGATTTGAAAAACATCCAGAGGATGAAAATGTGCAGTATCAAACTTTCGCTCAAAATCCGGGAAGAACCAATACAGTGAATTTCAGACAAAGACCGGGCGGACCTGGAAGAGGACTGGGACAGACGGTAGAAAAGGCGGAAGATGCAAAGAAGACCATAGCAAGGCTTTTAGTATATTTTAGTCAGGCAAAGAGACTTCTTTTTACACTGCTTTGTTCGGTTGTATTTGTTACATTGGTTGCACTTCTTGCACCTGCCCTGCAGGGAGAGGCGATCGATCATATCGCCTATGCAGAATGGCCACAGTTATATCAATGTGTTGTTTTTCTTCTGATTACTTATCTTGCAAATATTTTGTTTGGGCTTGTGCAGACACTGACTGCTGCAAAATTAAGCCAGAGTATTGTAAAACAGATGCGACACGATTTATTTAAGAAGATAGACAATTTGTCGATAAAGTATCTGGACACACACTCGAATGGGGATATCATGAGCCGTATGACAAATGATGTTGAAAACGTATCAAATACAATTTCACAGAGCCTGGGATCTCTTGTTTCTGGTGTGCTTACTGTGATTGGAACTGTTCTTATTATGTTTTTTTATTGCTGGCAGCTTACACTGATCACACTCGTAACAGTTGTCATCACTGTTTTTGTGACAAAGAAGATGTCGAAAGTCATGAGAAAGGTGTACCGAAAACGTTCTGCTATTTTAGGAAAATTAAATGGGCATTCGGAAGAGATGATCACAGGATACAAATCCATTGTGGCTTACAATAAGCAGGAGGATGTCATAAAAGAATTTTGTGAGACTTCGGATGAACTTACAAAAGTGAGTATCAAAGCAGAAATTTTAGGCGGTTCCATGGGACCGATCATGAACTGTATTTCCAATATTGGATTTGTAATTGTTGCAGCATTTGGTGGATATTTTGCATATATTGGATTGATCTCAATTGGAACGATTTCTGCATTTATTATTTATGCAAAACAGTTTTCAAGACCAATCAATGAGATTGCACAGCTTTACGGTACGATCCAGACTGCAGTTGCAGGAGCGGAACGAGTATTTGCTCTGATCGATCAGCCAGATGAAGACAACAGCGGTACACAGACCATGGATCATGTTAAGGGAGAAATCTCTTTCAAAAATATTGATTTCTCTTATATTCCTGGAAAACAGGTATTATATGATTTTAATCTGGATGTAAAACCGGGACAGAAAATTGCACTTGTAGGTGCAACCGGAAGTGGAAAAACTACCGTTGTAAATCTGCTGATGAGATTCTATCCGGTGGATGCAGGTGAAATCTTGATCGATGGTGTGAATATTTATGATATCAAACGAGATGAACTGCGAAAGAACATTGCAATCGTTTTGCAGGATACTGTATTATTTTCAAATACCATTGAAAATAATATTAAGTATTCCAATCTGAATGCAACGGATGAAGAGATGCAGCATGCAGCAGAGATAAGTCATATCCGACGTTACATTGAGAAACTTCCGAAAAAATATCAGACATTTTTGAAGCAGGCAGGCGCAGGACTTTCTCATGGACAAAGACAGCTTATGGCAATTTCCAGAGCTGTACTTGCGGATCCAAAGATTCTGATTTTAGATGAAGCAACTTCTTCTGTTGATACACGAACCGAGCAGAAAATTCAGGATGCAATGGTGAATCTGATGAAGAATAGAACAAGTCTGATCATCGCGCATCGTCTTTCAACCATTAGGGATGCAGACAAAATTGTAGTAATGGATGAAGGCAGAGTGGTAGAAATCGGAAGCCATGAAGAATTGCTCGAAAAGAAAGGAAAATACTACGCACTTTATATGACCCAGTTTGCAGGAAATACGATTTAGGAAGAATACAAAAGGTGTAAAGTCTTGAAAATACAATAGACTTTACACCTGTTTTTTGTTGCTTTATTCGAAGTTTTCAGTGTTTACGCCGAGTGCAGATAATTTGTTTTTTTGGACTTTTAATTGATAGTCTAATTCTTGATTAGTTGCAGTCTCAGCTTTTTTGATACGAATTAAATTGACATAGTAATTGATTTCAAAATTTATCATTTCGTCTCTACTCATTTCTTCACTCATCCTTTGTCACTCCTTACAATTTCTTTATAATAATATTGTAAGGTTTTTTGGAATCGGTGTAAAGTCTATTCAATTACCAAGGACCGGTTAAAAAAGGGAAATGGAATTGCGAATTGCAATGTACGAGAGTATAATCAAACTAGATCAATTTGAGAAATAAAAGAGTCTCGATAGGACTATTATAGCATGGATTTGTAGTCAGTCAAGAAAAAAAGGAGGACTTGGGAATGTTTGAGACATGGTATTATGAAGTAGTAACGATAGATGGTGATTATGCAAATTTAAGAAGAACAGATATCGAATCAGAAGATTTGAAACTGGTTGCAAGAGCGCTGTTACCAGCGGAAATTACAGTGGGAAGCCAGTTGAAATATGAAATGCTCCAGTATGAAATGATTTCGTAAATCACGAACAAGATACCAATGAAAAGGGAGGAAAGAATCCTATGGTACATTTTAATGAACAGTTAAAACAGCTGCATCAGCAGACGGCACGTAAAAAATATTTGGAAAATGTACTGAAAGATTTGTATGCACAGCAGGAAGAACTGGTTCCGAAGGTTGCAGAATTGCAGGAAATTAAGATGGACGAGGAAGAAGATGTAGAGCGTCTGGAGGGCGGAAGTCTTGCTGCATTCTTTTATGAAGTGATTGGTAAAATGGACGAGAAGCTGGATCAGGAAAGACAGGAGGCATATGCAGCCAGCGTTAAATATGATGCAGCAGTCCGCGAGCTGGAAGTTACTGTGTATGAGATCCAGAAGAATGAAAAAGAACTGGAAGGGCTTCAGAATTGTGAAGTAGAGTATGCAAAACTTTTAAAAGAAAAGGCAGAGGCGATCAAGAGCATTGCAGGTGCAGAAGCCGAAGAAATCTTAAGAACCGAAGAAAAACTTTTATTTGTAGAAAGTCAGATGAAAGAGATCAGGGAAGCAATTGAAGCAGGGACAAGATGTTATAACGTTGCAGAAGCTGTAAGAAGTGAGCTGGACAGTGCAAATGGCTGGGCGACCTGGGATATGCTTGGTGGCGGCTTGTTTTCGAATATCATGAAGCATGATCATCTAGACAGTGCGCAGCAAAAAGTAAATCAATTGCAATTGCAGCTTAGAAGGTTTAAGACTGAACTTGCAGATGTAAAAATCAGTGCAGACGTAAAAGTGAATTTTGAAGGATTTACAAAATTCGCGGATTTCTTTTTTGATAATCTGTTTGTGGATTGGGAAATCAAGGACAGGATTGGAAGATCCAGACAGAGTGTGGAAAATATCATCAGACAGATCGAAGATGCATTGGAACGTTTGAGAAAAATGATGCAAAGCCAGAAAGATGAGAAAGAGTGGCTGGAAAAGCAGCTAAAAGAAATGATTGTAAAAGCTGAGGTTTAAGAAAAAAATGACAGGAAATGAATTAAAAAATAAGGTAGTTGAAAATATTGGAAAAGTAATTGTTGGAAAAGAAGAAGTAGTGACACTTTTACTTACTTCTCTGCTTGCAGAGGGTCATGTGCTTTTAGAGGACGTACCTGGAACAGGAAAGACAAAAGTAGCAAAATCTCTTGCAAAATCGTTGGATTCTTCTTTTAGCAGAATCCAATTCACACCGGATTTGCTGCCAAGTGATATTACAGGACTTACAATTTATGATCAAAAGAAAGGGGAGTTCGTTTTAAGAAAGGGACCGGCTTTTACGAATATCTTATTGACAGATGAGATTAACCGAGCGACACCAAGAACGCAGGCCGGACTTCTGGAATGTATGGAAGAACGACAGATTACGATCGACGGTGAGACTTATCCGGCCGGAGAGCCATTTTTTGTAATCGCAACACAAAACCCGGTAGAGAATGCCGGTACATTTCCACTTCCAGAAGCACAGATGGATCGTTTTATGATGAAGCTTTCTATGGGACTTCCAACAAAAGAAGAAGAATGCCAGATCATGGAACTTTATATGAAGGAAGAACCATTGGAGAAAATAGATGCAGTGCTGACGATAGAAGAACTGGAAAAAGCAAAAGAAGAAATCAAAAATGTTTTTATACATAAATGTGTGATGGAATATATGGTGGAGATTGTTTCTGCTACCAGAGAGGGAGAAAATGTTCTGATGGGAGTAAGCCCAAGAGGAACGCTGGCATTTTTGCGCTGCGTTAAAGCATATGCGTACCTGCAGGGAAGAAATTTTGTGACACCAGATGATGTAAAGCATTTGGCAGTTCCTGTACTTTCCCACAGAATCATCATGGGATATGGAAAACGAAATGCTGGCAAAGACTTTTTGACGAATATTCTTGCAACGATAAAAGTACCTACTGAGGATTTCACTGTATGAAAATAATTGGAATTGGGATCGTGGCATTTCTTCTGGTTGTATTGCAGAGGATTGTCTACGAGAAAATGGGACACAAGAATTTAAAAGTGACCGTTTCTTTTGCACAAAAAGGAATTACAGAAGGGGAAACGGGCGAGATTATAGAAGTGATTGAGAATCGGAAAAAGCTCCCTCTTACTATGCTGAAAGTGAAATTTCAGACATCAAAGGATTTGGAATTTGCGGGTGAAAATGGTTCAACGACAACGGATCAATATTATCGAAATGATATCTTCCAAATCGGCGGTGGGGAAAAGATCACAAGAAAACTGACTTTTTGTGGAAAAAAGCGTGGTTATTATCATATCAAGAATATCGATCTGGTGGTTTCGGATTTGTTTCTGACGAATGAGATAATCAAAAGTATGACCACAGAGTGTTATTTATATGTGTATCCGAAAATATTTGAAAGTATGGAATTGCAGGATTCTCTGCAGAAGCTGAATGGTGAGATCATTGTAAAGCGTCACATGGTGGAAGATCCATTTGAGTATCGTGGAATCAGAGAATATCAGCCGTATGATGATATCCGAAGTGTCAATTGGAAGGCAACAGCAAGAACAGGCAGTCTGAAGGTCAATCAGCAAAATTATACTGCAATGCAGACGATTCGAATTTTTCTGAATCTGGAAGACGAAGGTGTATGGAAAAAGTATCGGCAAGTGGAAGGTGCTATGCAGATCGTAATGGGAATCGCGTCTTATTTTCTCTCACAGGGAATCAAAGTGGCATGTTATGCAAATGGAAGAGATATCATTACAGGTGAGCATGTTGCAATTGACGGCGGTGCAGGGGTAGGACAGCTTGATATGATCGGAAAAGCGCTGGCCAGAATAGATACGAAAAAAGAAGCAAGACCATTTTGTAAATTGTTTGAAGAAATGCTTATGGAGGATGCAGATGGAATGTTTACATTTTTTGTATCGCCAAATGGATATCATGACTTTGAGCAGCTCTTACTAAAATGCAGTGAAAAAGGAATGGAGTTTGCATGGTTTTATCCGGTTCTTCCTTCTGATGAGCCAGAGGCAGCAGAAAATCTGGAAAAGCATTTGCATATTATGAAATTACAATAGGAGGCAGCAATGAAACGTGAGTGGATAGAACGGATACAGGATTTGTTGAAGATCGTTTTAAATCATCTGATGATCATAGCGGCAGCGATCACTGTATTGGGATTATTTCAAAAAGAAAGTGCAAAGATTTTGCTATGGTCATTGATGTTGATTGTGCCTTTCCTGTTTTATATGATCCGTAAGAAGATTCAGAATTTCTTCTTGTTTTATGCATCACATCTGATTATGGCAATTGTATGTTTTCTTATACCGGCAGAACAAGTGACAAAGACAGTGTTGGTTACGATTAATTTATTTTATTGCATTTGGTCGATCAAAACGAAGATGACTTCTGATTCAGGAAAGCAGGGACTTCTTCCGGTACCATTTTTTATCGTCCTGACGGGAATGATGGCATTATTTGAAGAAGCCCAAGGCAGAAAAGGGTGGGAAATCTACTATCTTGTGCTTGTTATGATTTATGTTGTAGGATATTTTGCTTATCTTTATTTGCAAAGGTGTATGCATTTTATTGCCACAAATGGAAAGAGTGCATCGAATATTCCGGAAAAAGAATTATATTGCAATGGGTTAAAACAGATCGGAGCTTTTTCGGTTGGAAGTATAGTGGTTCTGGTTGTTACTGCAAATCTGGATTGGTTTTCTAAAATAATGTCCAGAATAGGTGATTGGATCCTGGATCTGCTGAGAAAGATTTTTTCGGGAATGCATTTTCAGGGAGAAGAGGAGGCTATCAAGGAACTGCCGGAGGAGATTACAGACAATGTCGGAGGATATCATGGTCATGTGATTCCAGAGTTTGTTTTAGAAATATTGGAGAAAATCATAACGGTTATTGCAGCTGTGGTCGTGATCGTAGTTGTGATCGGGATCATCTATCTGATCTGTAAATTTGTGAAAGAACATTTCTTGCCGGTCAAAGAAGAAGATAAGAAAACGCTGCAAAGTAACCAGGATATTCGTGAAAATTGTTCAATCGAGAAGAAAGAAAAGAATGGAAAGGGCTGGTTTGGTTTCTTGGATAATAGAGAACGGGTGCGTAAACTTTATCGGAAAAAGATATTAAAGAGCAGTACGAAAATCATTGGAAATGCAGATCAGCATCATCTGGAATATCTGACAGCAAAGGAGTGTTGTGACAGGATATCAGAGGATGCATTGAAAAATATATATGAAAAAGCCAGATATAGTTCGGAGGATATAACTGCAGAAGATATCAGGATCGCAAAAGTGAAGGTGTAAATTTCTTTGCACCTTCATTTTTTCTTAAAGAATTCACAAAGCCCTGCATGATATAATTGTGATATAGAAAGGGGCGAAATGTATGAGAAAACGGAAACTTTGGATGATTGTAATATTAGGGATTGTCATTTTATGTGGTTTATATGTACTATATTATTTAAATATAGTTCCACATAAGAAGTATACGAATGAAGATTTTGGAATTGAGCCATATGTAAGTTTGAATGATATCGACCAGGATGGAATCGATGATCAGACGGATATTTTGGAGAATGTTCGTGCATACATTGCTACTTCGCCTGAATATAAGAGCCAATATTATGGAACAGGTTATCCAGATGATGGATATGGTGTCTGTACAGATGTAGTGGCGCAGGGATTATTGCATGCAGGATATGATTTGATGGAACTTGTGAATGAAGATATTCAGAATTTTCCGGAGCGTTATGAGATCGAGAAGGCAGATAAGAATATTGATTTCCGAAGGGTACGTAACTTAAGCGTCTATTTTTCTTATCATGCAATAGAGCTTACAACCGATATCAATGAGATAGAAGAGTGGCAAGGCGGCGATATTGTCATATTCGAAAAACATATTGGAATTGTGTCGGATAAGAGAAATAAGGATGGGATTCCGTTTGTGATTCATCATGCAAATCCATACCAAGTGCATTACGAGGAAGATATTCTGGAAAATAGAAAAGATATTGTGGGACATTATAGAGTAAGTTAGGAGAGATACATATGGTAAGAGAAATTATGAGAGATGTACTTTTTCTGGGGCAGCAGTCAGAGCCTGCCGGAAAAGAAGATATGAGTGTTGCAATTGATCTGTTGGATACATTGAAAGCGAATGAAGCGCATTGTGTTGGGATGGCAGCCAATATGATAGGAGTGCGAAAGAGAATTATTGTAGTCAATATTGGATTCGCAAATATGGTGATGTTCAATCCTGTCATTATCAAAAAGGATACACCGTATGAGACGGAAGAAGGATGCCTTTCTCTGGTGGGAGTACGCAGAACGATCCGATATGAGAATATTGAAGTTGAATATCAGGATATGAGTTTTAAAAAGCAACGACAAAAATTCAAAGGATGGACAGCTCAGATCATACAGCATGAAGTGGATCACTGCAATGGAAGAGTAATATAGTAGAAATGGATTCCAGGTTATGAAAATAGCTTGGAATTTTTAAATTTATATGAACAATATGTACACGAGATTGTGATAAGAATATTATTGTGATACACTATATTTAGTAATACTAAGTATAAACGGGGTGAGACTGCTGAACGATAAATATGAAAGTCAAATGAAAAAAGGTGTTCTTGACATGCTTGTTCTGAAGCTTTTAGAAAAAGAAGAGAAATATGGTTATCAAATCATCAATGAACTGAAAGAGATGAGTAATAGTCGTTTTTTGCTGAAGGAAGGAACATTATATCCAATTCTTTATCGACTGGAAGATGATAAGTTCGTAGAAAGTAAATGGAGCGAGGCAGTTGGGAAAAAGGTGCCGAGAAAATATTATGTGATTACCAAAGAAGGCAGAGAAGCATTACGGGAAATACAGGCATTGTGGATGGATATTAATCGCAGTGCAGCGATGATTATGGAGGTGAAAGTAGATGAGTAAGAGATACATCAATCAAATCATTAGAAAATTAAAATGTTCGAAAAAGAGACGAGAGGAAATAAAAAGACAATTACTTTCAGAATTTACGTCTGAAATGGAAAATGGAGAAAGTGAACAAGATATCATAAAAAGGATGGGAAAACCAGCAGAGATTGCGGAGGATTTTAACAACAGTTTTTCGGAAGAAGAGAAAAAGAAGTATAAAAAAGAAAAGTGGAAAAAAAGAATTGGAGAGATACTTTCGATATTGATTGTACTAGGTGTGATGATCTGGTGGATGCTTCCAAAACAAAAGTGGATTGAAGATAGTGAGATATATGATAAGGAAGTTGTTTTGGGACAGGCGGAACTTGTAGTGCAATATTTGGATACAGACAATCAAGAAGCACTTTTAGTAATTTCGGATGAGACGATGAAGAAGCTTTTAGAAAAGACTAATTTGGAAGAAATAAAAGCACAAATCGGAACAGATTGGGGAGATAGAAAATCAGTGGGTAATGTATACACCGTGGAATTGACTCAGATGGGAAAACGAAGTGCTGTTGTGCAGATGCATGTCGCATATGAAAATGAGAGTGTAATGTATACAATTTCGTTTAATCAGGAGATGGAAATGACAGGTCTTTGGTTACAATAGTTTGCAGGGAGGTGCAAGATATGAGGTTTAAAGGCAAGATTGATCTTTGGATTATTATTATCATGCTTTTGGGAGAGGCATTATTGATAGGAGCATTGTTTACGCCAGAAGAGGGAATTGGGATTAGTGTTGCTGCCACTATATTTTATAATGCCGTCTTTTTACCGTTTGTATTTCGAAATTATGTGGAAGTATCCGATGACAAACTGACTGTTGTATTTGGATTCGGAAAAGAATCATTGGACTTGACACAAGTGCAGAAAATATATGAGACGAAAAATCCTATCGCTTCCAGTGCGGCTTCGCTTGATCGAATTGTGATAAAAGGACGACAAAAGACGTTAATTTGTGCTGTAAAGGAGAAAGAAGCTTTTTTGACATACTTGAAAGAAAAGAATCCACAGATTGAGATAAGTGATAATGGTAGAGGAAAAGAAAGCAATCTGGTTTCCAAAGTCGGTAAGGGGTTCTGCCTGATTCTTTTTGTGATTGTAGGTGTTCTTCTTGTGACTGGAGAGATTCGGATGGAATACAAAGAAGAGTCTGTTATGATCAAAGCATCTTACTGGTACGACAAAGAAATTGACTATGCAGATATTGAAAGTATTGAGTATCGTGATGAAAAAGTAAGCGGATCAAGAACAGGCGGTTTTGCAAGTTTTCGTTTGTTAATGGGTGACTTTAAAAATAACGAATTTGGAAATTATACTAGATATACATATGCCAACTGTGATGCAGGGGTTATACTTCTTGTAAATGGAAGAGAAGTGGTGATCAGCGGAAAAGATAAAGAAAGCACAAAAGAGATTTACGAGGAACTGATAGACAAGTGCGGTATGTAACAAGAGAGTGGTGATCTGCATGAAAATAAAGAATAATAAGATCGATCAAGGAATGGAAATTATTTGTCTGGGCTTATTAGCAGGAATTATAGTGTATTTATTATGGAATTGGGCATCGATTCCACAAGAAGTGCCTTTGCATTATGATTGGGCAGGAAATGTGGACCGATGGGGAAGTAAAATGGAACTTTTGATCCTACCAATCATTTCCTGGATATTATATCTTTTCGTAACTTTTATCGAGCAAATTCCGCAAATATGGAATACTGGTGTCACTGTGACAGAAGAGAATCAAGTACATGTTTATAGGACTCTAAAATATATGATAAAATCCACAAAATTAATTATGGTGGTGGATTTTACATTTTTGAATGTAAATACAATACAGGGAGAAAATCTTCCAGCATGGTTTACAGTTGCATTTTTGCTTTCAATCTTTGGAAATTTGGTTTTCTGGATTGTAAGATTGGTAAAATAGTCATATAAAGACTAGACGACAGGGAAGAAATGAAATATAATAAACGAAAAGCATTATATTTCTAAAGTTCTAAGCAGCGGATGCTGTATCCAAATTCTATAATCATATCTAAAGAAATCAAGATGCTTTTATTTCCCAATAATAGCAGAGAGGTTTCGTAATTACTCTGAAGCCTGTTGCTACGATTGAATATGAATATATGTAATTTGTGTCACCAGCGGTGACACAAATTCTTTAGAAGGGAGTGTTGCAATGGGAAATGAAATTGTTTTAGCTGGAAAACTAATTGAGATAATAGAAACATCCAGAAATAATGCTCTGCGAAAAGTGAATGAAGAACTTATTTGCATGTATTGGTCAGTTGGAGAGTATTTAAGTGCAGAATCTCAAAATGCAGTTTTTGGAGATAAATATATAGACAATATAGCTAAAGAAATACAGGTTATGTTTCCTGGCATAAAAGGATTTAACCGCCGAGGTTTATATAGAATGAAACAGTTCTATGAACTGTATAAGGACAATCCAACTGTGTCACCACTGGTGACACAAATAAGCTGGACAAACCATTTGCTCATTATGTCTGGATGTAAATCGGATGAGGAACGAGAATTTTATATCAAATTGTGCATCAAAGAGTCTTATTCTAAAAGAGAGTTAGAACGTCAAATGGATAGCGGTTATTATGAAAGATATATGCTTTCTAAGGAAAAGCTTTTGCCTGAGCCAATCAAAGGACTAAAAGAAAATCCATTTATGGATTCGTATGTTATCGAAATTTTGGATTTACCTAAAAACTTCAAAGAATCGGATTTACGAAAAGGTCTTATTCGGAATATGAAAGAGTTTATTCTGGAAGTGGGCAAGGATTTTACATTTATTGATGAAGAATATCGGGTGCAGGTTGGTGGTGAAGATTTTCATATTGATTTGTTATTTTTCCATAGAGGACTGCAATGTTTGGTTGCTTCTGAATTGAAAATCGGTAAATTCAAACCGGAATATATTTCTAAAATGGATTTCTATTTGGAGGCATTGGATCGACAGAAGAAGAAAGAGAATGAAAATCCAAGCGTTGGTATGATTCTTTGTGCTTCTAAGGATGATGAAGTGGTAGAATATGCAATGAGCAGAACATTGTCTCCAATGATGATTGCGGAATATAAATTGCAGTTACCAGATAAAGCAGTATTGCAGAAAAAGCTGCAGGAATTGGTCAATATGCCGTTGATCGAAGAATAATTTTCAGTGTTTTGTGTGAGTTCAATTTGAGTACATTTTTGGTGACAGTCAAAATAAACGTAGCAAAAGTGGAAAAGTTATAATAGCGTACAAATTAAAGTGAGGAATGATTATGACAAATCAGGAAATATTGAAAATCGCGATGCAGCAGTCTGCGATTGATTTGAATTGCTGCATGGAAGATTTTCAGAGTGAGAAAAATAAGATTGTGATTTCACAAAAGCATCCAGAGGCGAGAGTTTATCTGAAATTGCCTTTTATCTGCAATCTTGTATCATATGGAAATAATATAGTTGCTTCAGTACAGGAGAAGTATAAGGAATGTGTTGAAAAATACATTTCAACGTATCCTGTAGAACATTGTTTCGAGACACCGAATCTGCATGTGTTAAATGACGAGTTTCAGAAGCATGATGCAAGGGCCTGTTTTATGGCAGAATATTTTTTGCCAGATGTGTCTGTCCTAAAAGAAATAGAGACAGGGTTTGAACTTCGAATAATGCACCCAGAGGATTTTTCGGATTTATATACCAGTGAATGGAGCAATGCGCTTTGTAAGGAAAGAAAGCAGTATGATATTTTAGGCATAGGAGCCTATGATTACGGTAGATTGATTGGTCTGGCTGCATGTTCAGCGGACTGTGATACCATGTGGCAGATTGGAGTAGATGTGTTGCCGGAGTACCGAAGAAGAAGAGTTGCATCGGCAGTTACAAGCAGATTGGCACTAGAGATTCTAGAGCGAGGCAAAGTACCTTTTTACTGCGCTGCATGGTCAAATGTAAAATCCGTTCGGAATGCGATCAAGAGTGGATTTCGCCCTGCATGGGTGGAGATGACAGTGAAAAAGCGTGAGTTTGTGGATGGAATCAATAAAAGATAGCAGGGAGGAGACGGTATGCATTTTGTGGATGCAAAGGGAATTTTGTCAGCAAGTAATGGCATGAATTTGTACAGAGGCTGTACACACGGATGTATTTACTGTGATACCAGGAGCAAGTGTTATGGATTCACACATGCTTTTGAGGATATTGAAGTAAAACAAAATGCACCGATTTTGTTGGAGAATGCACTTCGTTCTAAGAGAAAAAAGTGCATGATAGGAACAGGGGCTATGTGTGATCCCTATATGCATTGCGAGGAGAAACTCCATTTAACAAGAAAATGTCTTGAAATCATAGATGCGTATGGATATGGGCTGGCAATTCAGACCAAATCCAGTAACATTCTGCGGGATCTGGATTTGCTGAAAAGTATCAATGAAAAAGCAAAATGTGTGGTACAGATGACTTTGACTACCTATGATGAGAAACTCTGCAGAATATTAGAACCAAATGTAAGTACAACCAGAGAAAGAGTAGAAGCCTTAAAGGTGTTTCGAGAAAATGGAATTCCTACGGTAGTGTGGCTTTCTCCGATTTTGCCTTTTATCAATGATACAAAAGAAAACCTGGAAGGAATCTTAAAATACTGTATAGAGGCGAACGTATATGGGATTATCTGTTTTGGTATGGGAGTAACGCTGCGAGAAGGAAACAGGGAGTATTTTTATAGAAAACTGGATCAACATTTTCCGGGAATGAGCGAGAAATATCATAAAAAATACGGGTATGCATATGACATACCGAGCGAGAATCAGAGAGAACTGATGAAAATTTTCAGAGAAACCTGTCAGAAACACGGAATCGTGCACGATGTAGATGCATGCTTTCAATATCTTCATGAGTTTCCAGAAAAATACGAACAACTGACATTATTCTAGAGGAGATTCTGGAAGCAAAAGTTGAAATGTTGTAAAAAAATAATTTCGGCATCGAATTAGAATGATAAAAGAGACAGACGTTTGGAATAAAGGAAGGAAAAGGAAGTGAAATTTGTGGCAAAAGAAAGAAATGTTTCTATCTACATTAGTCTCCTTTTACGCCATAAACCAGAATTGGCAGGGCTTGACATGGATGAGCATGGATGGGTATCGATAGAGCAATTGCTGAAAGGGATTAATGAAAGCGGAAAATATAAATTGAATTTTGAACAGCTTCAGGAGATCGTTGCAAAAGACAGTAAAGGACGTTATCGATTTAACGCGAATGCTTCCAAAATCAAGGCGTGTCAGGGACATTCTATTCCATGGGTGACACCGGAAATTGTATATCAAGAACCACCAGTGTTTTTATATCATGGTACAACGACAACGGCGTTGGAAAAGATTTATCAAAGTGGTGCGATTTCAAAAATGGCACGCCATGCAGTACATATGCAGGCGGATGTGGAGAAAGCATGGCAGTCGGCACTTCGTTGGCATTTAAAACCAGTAGTTGTAAAAATTGCAGCCAGTAAAATGTATGAGGATGGCTTTCAATTGGGTGTAACTGACAATGGGGTATGGTGTACAGAAGAAGTTCCGGCAAAATATATTGTAGAAAAATTATATCAAAGGTAAAATGGATATAACTTATCAGAAAGGTTCACATTTGGAGAAAAAAATTTCCAAAAAGTGAACCTTTTGTTATGATGGATTGTATCTGTATATGAAAGGAGGAACAAAGAGTGATTAATCAATTTATACGACAATATGGAAAAAGACTATATGGACTCTGTTTACACCTTTGTATCAATTCCTTTGAAGCAGATGATCTATATCAAGAGACGTGGTTAAAGGTTGTGAAGAATATAGAAAAATATGATCCGACAAAAGAATTTGAACCATGGCTGACGCAGATTTGTGTGAATACATATAGAAATAGTTTGCGACGGATTATGCGGAGTCCGATTTTAGATTTTTCCAGTAATGAAAATAAGGACGCAGTTTTTCAGTCTGTAGCAGCACCTGAAAAGGAAGACTATAGTGAGCTGTATGATGCAGTCAACCGTTTACCGAATAAGTTGCGATTGGCAGTGATACTGTTTTATTTTCGGGAGCAGGACATTGCATCGGTGGCAGATATTTTACATATTCCGGTGGGAACTGTAAAATCTCGGTTGAATAAAGCAAGAAAAATTTTAAGGGAGGTACTGAGCAGTGAGACAGATTTACAATTTTGAGCAGCATAATCCACCGGCATTAAATGAGAATATGCTGCGAAATGAAATAGAAAAACGACAATTGAAGAAGCAGACGATCATACTTGCAATTGCAGGTGTCCTTGCTCAAATAGCAGTAGCGTTGTTTGGAATTTTAGTCTGGGAAATATATCCGGCAATTACGATTGCATGTTTTGGTTATGTGTTGATTTCGATTATGGGCAGCAGTGTTATCACTGTGCTCTATGCAAGAAAGGGAGGTTTCGTATGGTTGTAACTTTAGTTTATTTATTAGTTATATTGATGCTTCCGGCATCGTTGGGAGTGTATGTTTATCGTGATGCAAAAAAAAGAGGGATGAATCCAGTTTTATGGACATTGATAGCAATGTTGGCTCCTTCATTGATTGGTTTTATTATTTATTTACTGGTGCGTGGAAATTATTCCAATATGATGTGTCCAAATTGTAATACGCGCATTGCAGAACAATATGTGGTGTGTCCGGGATGTGGTGCGAAATTAAAGCCGACTTGTCCAAACTGTATGACGGCAGTAGAACCGGATTGGAATGTTTGTCCAAAGTGTGCACACGCACTCCCAGAGTATCAGGATGATGTGGTGACACCGGTAAAACCCAAAGATAAAGCATTGTGGAAAATATTGGTGCTTGTCATTTTAGTTCCGATTTTATTTATCATAGTGCTGATTGGAGGATTTGTGGTTATGCGTGGATCTGGTTCGGTTGGGATGGAACAGATCTGGATGGAAGAGTATGCAGACAGTATGGATGAGCCGCAGATAGAAGCGTGGTTAAAAGAATGCGATAATGATCCGGAAAAGGCTTATGTTTTAACTTATAAAACAGAGGATGGGGATGAAAAAGAGGTACAGTATCTGGTTTATGTGCCGGCAATGGAGGATGCATTTGATTACAGACCTGTTTTGAGTTCTGGACTGTTTGGCAATAAGTTAAAGATTGAAATAGAAAATGTGAATGGAACGTGCGGTGATGTAGGAATGATTATTAGCTGCACAGGAGAAAAGTATACCAATTTAAAAAGTATTGAATTAGACGGAGTGAAATTAGATTGCGAAGTCACAGAAGTGGATTTTGAAATTTTATCTCCGAACTATGAAAATGAAATAGAAGAATAGGCAGGAAAGGGTTAGGTCGCAAACAGGTCTAACCCTTTTTGAACCTTGGGAAATAGAAGAAACCGTGTTATAATCGAAATATGAGAAAAGAGGGGAAATAAAAAGCAGGGGTGAAGTTGCATGAGATATTACATCGCAGATTTACATTTTTTTCATGAAAATATGAACACGAAAATGGATTGTCGTGGTTTTGCAAATGTAGAAGAAATGAACGAGTATATAATAGAAAAATGGAACAAAAAAGTACGAAACAATGATGAAGTAGTGATTTTGGGAGATTTATCGTGGGCAAAAGCAGAAGTGACGAATGAACTTCTGAAAAGACTAAAGGGAAAGCTGTACCTGATCCGGGGAAATCATGACAGATTTTTGGATGATAAGAATTTTGATGCCAGCCGTTTTGAGTGGATAAAGCCGTATGAAGAAATGCAGGATAATAAGAGAAAAGTGGTTCTATGTCATTATCCGGTGATGTGTTACAATGGTCAATATCGACTAGATGCCATGGGAAATCCTAAAACCTATATGCTGTACGGGCATGTACATGATACACAGGATCAGAGATTGCTGGAGCAGTTCCAGGAGATTACAAAGAGAACACAGGCAACTGGTCCGGATGGAGTGAGCCGAGACATTCCTTGCAATATGATCAACTGTTTTTGTATGTATTCTGACTATACACCTCTTACATTAGATGAGTGGATTGTATGTGATCAAACAAGGAGAAATAAAAGATGATGCTTACAGAACAATTGAAATCGATTTTGGCTGATAAGGGTGCAGCACTGGTTGGATGCGCTGATTTGTCAGAAGTTTCTGGTAAAAAATGGAAAAGCGGTGTTTCAGTTGCAGTTCCGGTTCCAGTGTCTGTTGTAAAAGAAATCAAGGATGGGCCTACAAAAGAATATTTTCAGGCATATCATGAGATAGAGAGCCTGTTAGATCAGATTGTATTGGCAGGAGAGGCGTTTTTATTGGAACAAGGATATGCTGCATTTGCGCAGACATCGACGAGAATTCGCGAAGATAGTGATTGGAGAACGGAGATTCCACATAAGACGGTAGCAACAAATGCGGGAATCGGATGGATTGGGAAAAGTTGTTTGCTCGTTACAAAGGAATTTGGTTCTGCAATTCGTATTTCATCTATTTTAACAGATGCACCTCTTGTCTGTGACAAACCTATACGTGAATCTCAATGTGCTGGATGTAATCAATGTGTGAAAGCATGTCCGGCGCAGGCTTTGAGCGGAATAGCATGGAATGTGGAAATTGACAGAGATAGGATGCTGAACAAAGAGGCGTGTGTGGAGAAACAAATAGAATTGACAAGAAAAAGAACGGGAATAGAAACAGAATTTTTGTGTGGGAGATGCTTTGCGGTATGTCCTTTTACACAGAGATATATAAAAGAAAAGGATAGCAATTAATATGAGTATAAAAAAGAAATTTATAACAATACGAGACAATTACGTGATCAATCAAGTACAGAAGTTACAATTACCAGAGTTTCCGGCGAATGATGTGAAAAGGTACAAGATTATTTTCAAAGGCCGTGTGCAGCATGTGGGATTTCGACTGGAGCTGTCTGAGTTGGCAAAAAGATTGGCATTGACAGGATTTTGTAAAAATCTTGAAAATGGAGATGTGTTTGCAGAGATACAAGGACCTGAGAATAAAATTCAGTTTTTAGTCTCTTTCATGGAATCGTTGATTCGAATCAAGATTCGTGAGAAAGAGATGAAAGAAATAGAAGCGTTGCCAGGAGAAAAGATATTTTCAAAAGAGGCATAATGTTATGAAAAAGATGTGATTTTTCTATATTTACGGAAATCAAGTAATAAGGAAACATTGAATTGGAAGGAGGGAACTTATGTCAAATTATATTATGGATTTACGTGCAATTGTTGGTCATAGACCGTTGCTTCAAGTAGGTGCGAGTGTGATCGTAGAAGATTCGGAAGGAAGAATATTGCTTCAACTTAGAAGCGACAACCATTGCTGGGGATATGCAGGTGGTTCTGTAGAACTGGATGAGGTGGTAGAAGAAGCAGCAAAGAGAGAGTTATTGGAAGAAACCGGTCTGACTGCAAATAAACTGGAATTGTTCGGTGTATTTTCAGGTAAAGATACTCATTATATATATCCAAATGGTGATGAAGTATCGAATATAGATATCGTTTATTTGTGTAAAGATTATTCTGGAACATTGACGTGTCAGGAAGGCGAAGTTGAAAAATTGAAATTCTTCAAAATTGAGGAGATCCCGGACAATATTTCACCACCGATTCAAAAATGTGTAGAAAAGTGGATTGAATCCAAAGGAAAAATCAGGAGGTTGAGAATGATGGACGCAAAGAAGATACTTTTTATTTACAACCCGAAATCTGGAAAGGCGAAGATCCGAAACCATTTGCTGGATATTATCGATGTGTTTGCAAATGCAGGATATCTTGTGACTGCATATCCGACTAAATATCAGGGCGATGCGATTGCAGCTGTTCGAGACAGAGGGAAAGGAAATTTTGATCTGGTTGTTTGCAGTGGCGGTGATGGAACTTTAGATGAAGTGGTAACTGGAATGATGCAGAGTGAAGAAAAACTTCCAATTGGCTATATTCCAGCCGGCAGTACCAATGATTTTGCAAAGAGCCTTGGAATTTCAAATAATATGGTGGATGCTGCGAGAAGCATTGTAGAAGGAAAAGGATTTTTATGTGATATCGGTAAATTTAATGGTGATGCATTTGTATATATTGCGGCTTTTGGATTATTTACAGAGGTTTCTTATGCAACAGAGCAGAATCTGAAAAATGCATTGGGACATACGGCATACATTTTAGAAGGTGTGAAGAGTTTATCTTCTGTAAAAACATACAAAATGAAATTTGAAAGTGAAGAATTGTGTACAGAGGGTGAATTTATTTATGGTATGATTTCAAATTCGACATCAGTAGGCGGATTTAAAAATATCACGGCAAAAGACATTGAATTAGATGACGGAAAGTTTGAAGTGACTTTAGTAAAAGTGCCATCAAATCTGGCAGAACTGAATAATATTGGAATGTCTTTGGTTACAAGAAAATTTGATTCAGAGTGTGTATTTTGTTTTAAAACTTCAAAGCTCAGAATTGAAAGTGAAGGCGAAGTAAGCTGGACGCTGGATGGTGAATTTGGCGGAAATCACAAATTAGTGGAAGTTACAAATGAACATAAAGCGCTTGAGTTTATCATCGATCAAGAGTAAATGAATTTATAGAAAATGCAGGAGGAAAGCGATATGTATTATCATGCATCTCAAACAGCGAATATAAAGGTTCTGGAGCCCAGAGTTTCGAATCACGGAACGCCTTTGGTATATATGTCTACAAAGCGAGAAAATGTGTTAGTTTATTTGAGTAATGCTATTGAGAAATATTGTAAAGAGACAGGCTTTTGCCATCAGGGAAGATGGCAGAAATGGGGACCTTATGGATTTGAATCAGATGGGACATTTCGCTTGGAGGAATATTATCCGAATGCGCTGGTTGAGACATATAAAGGTGTTTCGGGATATATTTATTTTGCAGAAAAGATGAATGATCCACAGGAGAACATCCAGATTAGTAATGCAGTTACGTCGTCAGAGCCTGTGGCAATTGATGGGTGCGAATTTGTGCCGGATGCTTATGAAGCAATTATGGAAGCAGCAGAAAAAGGGCAGATTAAGATTTTAAGATACGAAGATTTGTCTGATAAAAAGCTGGATTGGATCAAAAAGACCATGAAAGAAGAATACAAAGGTGCCGTGCTTTGTCCAGAGTATCAATATTTTTTGAAAGCAAAGTTTCCGTTTTGCACAGATGAAAAGTAGAGATTATACGTCTAATATAATTGACAGATAGATTTTGTCATTTTATAATGAAAAAAGATTTTAAGAGAGAGGTGCAGCAATGTTAAAATAATCAACTTTTGAAAACATGAGATGAAGTAAGTATCAGTAGATTTGTAGGCTTGCATTTGTGTGAGGGTTTACAGAATTACTGTTTTATCATGTTGCCAAAAGTGGATTATTTGCTGAAATCCTCTCTTTTTTTGTGCGTAAAAAAGAGAATTGGCAGATTCTAAGTTTGGCAGCGATTGGCTTGGAGGTATATATATGATACAGATTAAGAATGTGACAATTCATCATTTGAAAGATAATCGAGTACTTTTGCAAAATTTGAGTTTTACTTTAAATCCGGGAGATAAAGCGGCGATCATTGGAGAAGAGGGAAACGGGAAATCGACTCTTCTGAAATTAATTTATGACGAAAAGATGATAGAAGGCTATGTAGAATATTCAGGAGAAATTGTTCGAAATAATCAAAGAATCGGGTATTTGGCACAGGAACTTACAAAAGAAGAGAAAAAGATGAGTGTTTACGAATTTATGTGTGAAATGCCGCTCTTTTTTGATGTGACTCCACGTGAACTGGCAGAGGTGGGAAAATATCTTCAATTTCCAATGGAACAATTCTATTCGGAACAACAAATGGGGAAATTATCCGGTGGTGAAAAAATAAAAGTACAATTGGCAAGATTGATCTTGAATCAACCGGATGTCTTGCTTTTGGATGAGCCATCCAATGATCTGGATATGGAGACGCTTCATTGGTTGGAACAATTTATTTGTGAGTGTAGATTGCCCGTACTCTACATTTCTCATGATGAAGTATTATTGGAAAAGACAGCCAACATGATCATTCATCTGGAGCAGGTAAAACGAAAAATGGAATCCAGGGCTACTGTTACGAAAGCAAGCTATTTGGAGTATGTAGAAAGACGTCAAAGAAATCTTTCACATCAGGAACAGGTGGCACGAAAAGAACGAAGTGAGTATGAAAAACAACAGGAAAAATTCCGACAGATTCAGCAAAAGGTAGAGCATAGACAAAACACAATTAGCAGACAAGATCCACATGGTGGGCAGCTTTTGAAAAAAAGCATGCATCGAATCAAAGCATATGAGGCACGATTTGAAAAAGAATTTGAAAATATGACAGAGATTCCGGAAACGGAAGATGCGATTTTTATCAAATTTGGAGAGAAGGCAGAGATGCCGGCAGGTAAAATGGTTTTGGAATATGAGCTCTCCCAATTAATGATTGAAGAACGAGTCCTGGCGAAAAATATATTTTTACGAATGCGTGGTCCTGAAAAGGTGTGTATTATTGGAAAAAACGGGTGCGGAAAAACAACACTTCTTCGTAAAATCGCGGAAGAAATGTTGAATCGAAAAGATGTGAAGGTATCGTATATGCCACAAAACTATGAGGAATTGTTGGATATGAAGCAGACACCGGTAGAATTTTTATCAGAAACAGGAGATAAAGAGGAAATTTCTCGAATCAGGACATATCTGGGAAGTATGAAATATACGGCAGATGAGATGCAGCATCAGATTGAAGATTTGTCAGGCGGTCAAAAAGCGAAGCTATTATTATTAAAAATGAGTATCTCTGGAAGCAATGTCCTAATTTTGGATGAACCGACCAGAAATTTTTCGCCACTGTCAAATCCAGTGATTCGCAATATGCTTAAGAATTTCAGAGGGGCTATTTTAACGGTATCTCATGATAGAAAGTATATACAAGAAGTCGTGGATAAAGTATATGAATTGACAGAAGAAGGACTTTTTGAAGCAGAACAGTTATAAAGTTACAACACTTTCAATGACAAGTACGTTATATATAAAGAAAGGACTTGGTGACTTATGAAAAAATTATGGAATAAAAATTTTGTATTGATACTGCAAGGAAATGCAGTTAGTGCGATAGGAGATATTTTATATAGCGTCGCAATTGGGTATTGGGTATATGCGCAGACAAATTCCAGTGCATTGATGGGAATTATGTCCTCAATTTCTATGTTTGTAGTCATGTTTGTTTCTCCATTTAGCGGAACTATCATTGATAAATGTAATCGAAAGATAGTGATTGTTGGAATGGATGTGCTGCGAGGAATAATTATGCTGGCAATTGGAATTCTGGCTTTTTCGAATCAACTGAACGTAACGTTTGTATTAATCGCAGCGTTTTTGGCAGCGATGTGTTCAGTGTTTTTTAGTCCTGCAGTGAATACGCTTTTGATAGATATCATACCGCATGACGATATGGTTCGCGGACAGTCGGTACAGTCTGGAATCACCTCATTTACAAATCTGATAGGAAAAGCACTCAGTGGTGCGTTGGTTGCGTTTTTTGGAATCCCTCTTATTATCGTCATGAATGGAATATCATATTTGCTTTCGGCGCTTACAGAAATGTTTATCGAAGTCCCAAAGACAAAGAGGCAAGGCGAAAAGGTCACTATAAAAGGAATTTTTGAAGACTTTAAAGTTGCGGTGAAAGAAATATATGGAAACAAGTTTTTAAGACTGTTTATACCAAGTGCATTGATTTTGAATCTGCTGGGTGCTGGACCAATGACTTTGATGCTTCCATTTGTGTTAGAAAAAGGGTTTACGGTTGATATGTATGGATACTTAATGTCTGTAGAAACAGCAGCTTCTTTGATTTGTGTATTTATACTTGGAATTGTAAAGTTAAAGCCGCATATTCGTTATTGGGGAATGGGGATTGGCTTTATGACTTCAGTGTTCTTTTACATATTAACATATCTGTCTACTGATTATACGATGATGTGTATCTGTCTGTTTATTGGATGTTTTGGAAATAGTATAGGAAATGCGGTATTTAATGCTTCGTTGGTGTTGGCAATACCTGAGGGCAATCGAGGAGCAATCCTTGGATTTATAGGTGCTACATCGACTGGCGGCTGTGCATTATCAGCAGTGATCTTCGGTGTACTTTGTGATCTGTTTCCGTTGTATATTGTTTTTGTAGCAGGAAACGTGTTATCAATATTACCTATGATTTATTTGTGTTTCAATAAGAGGACAAAAGAATTTGTGATGAGTCATTAAAATAGAGATAGGAATAAGAAGGTTGAAATGGAGATTGCGAAAGTGATCTCCGTTTTTGGTCTATAAGAAAAAAGTCAATGATAATACGCCGTAGGATTGTATTTTAAATTGTACAAATTGTTTGAAAAAATTTCAAAAAAGGGTGT